>JAIRJU010000285.1 GCA_031260485.1 Pseudomonadales bacterium
CGCCTGCCAACGGGTCATGATGACGCTCGTCGGGCTGCGGCAGGCGTCCAGACAGGCCATCTTGAGCGGGGTGAACTGGAACAGCCCGGCGGCAATCGCCGCCACTCCCGCGAATAGCCCCGCTTTATTGGCCCAGGCGGGGAGGAGCGCCAGCGCCGCGTGCAGCCCCGTGCCCGCGCCATACAGCGCCAGCCCAGCCGCCACCCAGACGGTGAGGAAGGTGAGCACCACCCAGGCGATCAACGTGGGGCGCTGCGCCAGCCCCGCCGTCAGCCGGTCAATGGCGCGCACCAGCGGCAGCGCGGGCGGCAGCATCATCGCCACCACCATCAGCGTCCATCCCAGCATCCAACTCCCGACCCCCAAGGCGCCCGCGATTCCCGATCCAGCCTGAGCGGCGGTGGCGGCGAGGTGCGAGGCCGCATGATGCGACGCCAGCGGGGGCGCGGGCAGGGGTGGAGCCGTATGGCCGTAGGTATGAAAGGCGACGGTCCCGATCCAGGCCACCACCGCGATGCCCAGCACCAGGGCGGGCAAGGTCGCCGACCTCTGTAAGGGTGGGCGTGGCGCAGTCATCGCTAACTATTCCCTATTCCTCGCCGCGCGGGGGCCGCGGGGAGATGACCGGTTGGCGCGTGGGGCGATGCTGATAGTGGAACTTGCCCCGCATCCCCGCCCGCCCTTTGAATTCCAGCGGGCCGCCCGGCAGCGCGGCGACATTCACCGTCAGCTTCTCCATCTGCTGCACCCGGACCTCGCTCTGGATGCCCAGTTCATCGGTCAACGCGGTATGGGAGAGGCTCATCGGCGTGGCTTCGCCCTGGAACACCCAGTCATGCCCCTTGGCGGCGGCGATGCGAACTCCCCCGACCGCGACGGACACCTTGAAGTGGCCATCGTCGAAGGCGCTGGCAATCTTCGCCGGCTTGTGGCCGATGACCGTGCCGAGCAGCTTGCTGAGGGTGGCGAACTGCCCCGCATCCTTGCCAGGGTCCTGCCGGTCGATCGCGCCGGTAAAGGCATTCAGAATCGCGTCATAGGCCAGATCCGGGTCGGCCCCTCCGCCCCCGCCATTTGGGCTGGTATCGAGAAAGAACATCGACTGCCCGCCGGAGCGCACCGCGTGGAACGCCGCCGCCGCAATCGACAGCCCGCCCACATCGATGCCATCGATGCGGGAGCCCGCGGCGAAGGTCCAGACATACAGCCCGCTGCAATGGTCCTCGTCCGGAATCTCCGACACCCAGCAGGGGCAGATGGTGTAACAGTCGCAGCATTCGACGAAGTCGCCCGTGAGGTCGTAGCGCCCGTTGTACATAAGAGACTCCTAGTTCCGGATGGTGATCAACTGAGAAAGGGAGAGCGAGAACGTCGCTGTTCGGACCGTGACCCGCGTGCCCACCCCGGGGATATTGGCGAGTTCTTTGTCCAACAGCGTCCTGCGGACATCCCAGGCCCCCGTGGCATCCGGGTAGGCCCGCCCGATCTCGAAGGCGCCCAGCGTCACCACGATTTCATGCGACACGAAATCCTTGAGGGTGGTGTCATAGGTCGATGGGTTGTTGATGCGCCCAGTGATGCGATACTCCCGGCGCCCGGTCCGGTAATCGGCGCGCTGGAGGGGCAGAAAGAAGCTGTCGGCAGGCAACGGCGGCCCGACGGGGACCGTCACATCGCTGGTGGAGGGTCCGCCCGTGCCATTCACCGTCAGGCGGAAGACGTAGGCGCCCGCCACCGTGGGGGTGAACTGCGCGACCTGCAAGGCGCCATTCACCAGCGCGCCCGCCGGACCGCTGAGTTGGCTCCAGGCGTAACTCGCGATGGGCCCTCGGGAGCCGCTGCCATCCAGCTTGAAGGAGAGCCCCGCGACGGCCCGGGTCGGGCGGCTCGCGCCCGCGGCAACGCCCAGGTGCGCGGCGCCCGCGCCGATCAGTTCCAGATGCTGGGTGCCGATCCCCCCTTTGTCGGAGGTGACGGTGATGATGGCTGGCGCGGCGGTCACTCCGGTAAAGACGTGGGGCGATGCGGTCATCGGGCCGAATCGATCCAGCGGGTTGACCGGCTTCGTGGGATCGGGGATTCGGGCGACAGCCGTCAACTTCGCGGTGGGATCGGAGGACCGGGCGACGACGGTCAGGCGCTTGTTCACCACATCCAGCGTGGCTTTCTCGACGATCACGCGGTCGGTGATGGCGGGCACGCTGGCCGCAAAGACGGGGTTATCGCTTGCATTGAGGATTCTCAGATCCGCCGGGACGGCCGGTACCTGCACGCGCGCCGCATAGTCCGTTCCCCGCGCGGGCAAGGCGACGCGCCAATCCCCGGCGACGGCTTCGATCTTCTGACCCGCGGCGCTGCGAGCCGCGATGTCGATGAAGGTGGATGCGCCTTCTTTGCTGTAGGTGGTCGAAGTGGGCTCGACGCCGAGTCGTTGGGCCTTTCGACCCTGGAGGGTGAACAGGTTCCGGCGGACGAGGTCGGGGTCTCCCGCAACTCGATCGACACTGCCGGTCGCGATGCCGGGGCCTCTGATCTCGACATAGTTACAGGCGAAGGTGTCAAAGTCGCTATCCTTTATATTCGGATCACCCATCCGTTTCAGCTGTTTCAACCGCTTCAGCGCCGGGGCGTTCTTCACGGTGTGCTCGGCCGCGCCGTCGCCGATGTAACCGTTCGGCGCGCCGGTATCCCAGACGAGGAAGGGGGCGATCTGCCCGGTCTTCAGCACTTGATGGATGTCGCCTTCGGCGATGCCGAAATCAACAGTCCAACTGACGCGCCCTTTTTCGTCGGCGGGCAAGGGGTCGGTATCGCCGTAGGGGTGCCGCACGGTGTACTCGGCGCCGGGAATGACGTCGTCGATGCGGACGCGCAGGCGGCCAAAGACGACGTTCATGCCAGCCGCTGGCGAACCAGCGCCGCCGAATCCAGCCTCTAAAGACATGATGATCCGGGCGCGCCCGATGACTCCGGCGCCGCCAACTTCCAGGCGGACTTCGGCAAAGTAATAGAAGGCTTCGTCGGGGAAGTTAGTGAAATCCGGGAACGCCACCACGGACGCTCCCGGTTTCTGCAGAATGCCCATCGCGGGGGCCAGGGGATCGGCGTTGAAGACGGGTTCGAGCACCAACCCGCTGTCATCTTCGAACCACATCGGAAACTGGGTCACCGGATCAACGGGGCCAGCGGTTTTCAGACGCTTGGGGTTTGGCACGGCCAAACCGTTTGGACTTATCACTGCCATGCACGTTCCCCTTATCGAAAATGGTATCGCGGTAGCCGCAACACGAATTTTGCGCAAGATTGCACAGTCACTCTTGCCATGAAATAGATCTAAAGGTCTATCGTGGACTTAGCGCCACTAGGCCCACAGGTCACCCGGCGGGTGAGACACTAGCCCCAATAGGCTAGTAGCGAACTTATACTCCCAGCCCGCGCCTGGCATCGAACAAAAGTTCTAGGTGGCTATGAAATTGCGTCAATTCAGCGTCAAGTTTTCGCGTGGCGCGGATAGCCGCAAGGCGTTCGGGAACCGGTGCCGATCAGCGCCGGAAAAGAGGTATGAATGGAATCAAGATCTGAACCGCTCCGCACTTTCGCTCTGCCCCTGGCGGGCAAGCGGCGGCAAATGGCATTTGTGGTTCGGCATTTGCGGTTCGGTATTGGGGGGGGAGTGAAATGGCGCGCCCGAGGGGATTCGAACCTCTGACCTTTGCCTCCGGAGGGCAACGCTCTATCCAGCTGAGCTACGGGCGCGTGCAGAAAGCAGGGGCATGATACTGGAAAGGCGCAGGCGAGTAACGGCTTTCATAGTAAAATCGCGCGCTTCTTTGCGCCGCCTGCGCGCGGCATGGTACCAGCCACATTCCGCCATTCACCATGGCGCCACTTTCGATATCGCATGAACGCCAGCGCCACCACCACCTCACCTTGGTCTCCCTTGAAGCTCACCACCTACCGCTGGCTTTGGCTGGCCACGGTAGTGTCGAACATCGGGTCGTGGATGCACGAAACCGGCTCCGGCTGGCTGATTACCACGCTTACCGATTCGCCGGTGGTGGTGGCCTTGCTGCAAACCGCTACCTCGCTGCCCGCGTTCTTCGTGCTGCTGCCCTCGGGCGCGCTGTCGGACATCCTCGATCGCCGGCGTTACCTGATGAGCGGCAACATCGGCATGATGGTGGTGGCGGCTCTCACCGCGCTGCTCACCTTGACCGGCACCATCGAAGCCTGGAGCTTGTTGCTGCTTACGCTGTTCCGCGGCATTGGCACCGCGATGATCATGCCTACCTGGCAATCCATCGTTCCAGAAATCGTGCCGCGGGCGCAATTGCAAGCAGCGATTGGTCTCAACACCTTGGGCATGAATGTCAGCCGCGTGATCGGTTCGCTGGTGGCTGGCCTCATCATCGCCGCGCTCGGCACCGGCATGGTGTTCGTGTTCAACGCGCTCAGCCTGAGCTTCGTGATCCTTACGCTCTGGCGCTGGCGCCGCGTGCCGCCCGCCACCTCGCTGCCGCCGGAGAAATTCACCAGTGCTGTCCTCACCGGTTTGCGCTACACGCGCAACTCGCCAGCGCTGCTTGCCACTATCTATAGAAGCGTGGGTTTTTATTTTTTCGCCAGCGTGATGTGGGCCTTGCTGCCCTTGATCGCGCGCGATCTTCTCAAAGGCGATGCCAGCACTTACAGCTACCTGTTCGCCGCCATCAGCATCGGCGCCATCGCCAGCGCTTTCGCCATTCCCTATCTGCGGCGCTATTACGATAACGATCAACTCATTACCTATGCCTCGCGCCTCTTCGCCGTTGGCATGAGCATTACCGCGCTGGTGCATGTGCAGGTGATTGCCATGTTGGCGCTGTGCCTGTGCGGTGCGGCCTGGATCACCGTGATGACCTCGGCACAGATGTCGGCGCAGACCGCGCTGCCCAATTGGGTGAAATCGCGCGGCATTGCCGTGTTCCTCACCTTTTTCATGGGCTCGCTGGGACTTGGGCCAGTGGTATGGGGCTCGCTCACCCATTGGACCACGCTGCCCACCGCGCTGCTCACTGCCTCGATTGGCCTCTTGATTGCCAGCCAGATCACACAGCGCTGGCCGGTAAGCGGCAACGATCAACTCGATCACACCCCTTCACAACATTGGCGCAAGCCACAATTGCAAGTGACGATCAAGCCCGATCAAGGCCCGGTGCTGGTGCAAGTACGCTATGAAGTGATCCCCGAGTGCTTGCCGCAATTCCTGCGCGAAATCGAGCAGCTTGGCCTCGGGCGCAAGCGCGATGGCGCGGTGTTCTGGGGCGTCTTCGAAGACATGAACGCGCCCGGCACCTATGTGGAAAGCTACGCGGTGAACACCTGGCTTGATCGCTTGCGCCAACATGAACGCATCTCGCGCCAAGACGCGCAGACCCAAGCGCGCATCAAAGCCTTGCTGCGAGAAGGCACCGAGCCGCTGGTGCGGCATTTTGTGACGCCTCTGCGTAGCTAACAAAAGACACAGACGAAAACTCGACATACGTGACCTTTCAGTTTATTTTTTGCTTGTAAATCCACCCAAGGAAAATGCCATGAAACACCTTAACCACGCCTGCAAAGCCGCTTTGCTGCTCTGCATAACCGCGCTTTTGTCCTCTTGCGGAACGTATAACATGCTTGCCTTCGCATCGTCAGCAAAAGGAAAAACCGGCGCGCAACTGGTTGAGGCGCATCGCGCAAAAGCGGCGCAAACCTTCATCGATGACAACCACATAAAATATTACTGCTACTCCTGCGACGGTCAGCCCACTCGCACGTTCATCGACCATGATGGCAGTACCGTAGCGGTGTGGTTCTATCACAGCGTGTATGAGTTTTCGGCCAATTGTGGTGAAAATGCCTATGGCGGCGTAAATTGCACACCGCCATACCAGCAATGCTTGGTGTTGGAACAACGCTACAAATTGCAGAATAACGTCGTTGTGGACGCGCGATTGGTTAGAGACCGCGGCGACAAGGAATCTCCCTACGAAAAGAATGTGTGCCACTACGAAAGGATCGGCGACAACGACGTCTATTGATCTCCTTCTCTTCACGCTTTCACTGCCACGTTTTGGACTATTTCATATAAAAATCCGGTATGCCCTGGAACCATGCCACTTGATGTACTGCTCACGTTTCTTGGCGCCTCCATGCTGCTGACCTTGGCGCCAGGGCCGGATAATCTTTTCGTGCTCTCGCAAGGTGCGTAAACGGTAGAGCAAGTGTCTTACATGATGTTAGCGTATACGCTAACATTGCTGCATGACCTATCAGATCGACTACTTCCATCAGCGCGTTCTCGCAGAGATCGAATCTTGGCCGGTTGATGTTCTGGCCGACTACGCCCGTTTGGTCGAACTGTTGGCACAACACGGCCCCACTCTACGCTTGCCTCACGCCAAAGCCTTCGGGGCTGGTTTGTTTGAGTTGCGCCCACGAGGACATTCCGGTATCGGGCGGGCCTTTTACTGCTTTTTGCATAGAAAACGCATCATTGTTGTCCACGCTTTCATCAAGAAAACCCAAGAGACTCCCGACAAGGAGCTCAAACTGGCTCGGAAACGAGTCAAGGAGTTACAACAAAATGACTAATCTCAAGTACCAGCCTATCGCTCATAACCATGAAGCATTCATCGCCCGGGCGTCCAAACGAGCAGGTTTTGCGGATGCTTATGCAGCCTTGGAGTTGGAATACCAACTTGCCAACCAAATGCTCAAGGCCCGCACGCGCGCGGGCCTCACTCAAGATGCCGTTGCCAATCTCATGGGCACCACAAAGAGCGCCATTTCACGCCTTGAGACAAGCGGTAAACATGCACCTTCCATCGCTACACTCAAGCGCTACGCGGCGGCTGTGGGTTGTGATCTTCAAGTCAAACTTGTCCCACGCAAGGCAGGTATTGCCTAACAAAACAGGAATGAACCGACATCATGCCGCTCGACATCCTGCTCACGTTTCTTGGCGCCTCCATGCTGCTGACCTTGGCGCCAGGGCCGGATAATCTTTTCGTGCTCACGCAAGGCGCGCTCTATGGTCCGCGCGCGGGTATTTGCGTCACGCTGGGGTTATGCAGCGGGCTCATCGTGCATACCACGATCGCGGTGCTGGGCTTGTCGTCGATTTTTCTGCTGAGCAGCGCTGCCTTCCTGGGGCTCAAGTTCGCGGGCGCGGCCTATCTGCTCTACCTCGCCATCGGTGCCTGGCGTGCTGGCGCAAGCGACACCGCGCTACGCCAGAGCAAGGCGCTCACGCCCCTTCAGCTTTATCGCCGCGGCATCGTGATGAACCTTACCAATCCCAAGGTGGGAATTTTCTTCATCGCGTTCCTGCCGCAGTTCACCAAGCCCGAGTACGGCGCGCTGCCACTGCAATTGTTGACACTGGGGGCGATCTTTATGGCCCAGGTCATCGTGATTTTTTCCGCGATCGCGGTGCTCGCCGCCTCTGTGGCGCATAGGTTTCAGCAGTCCAACAGTGCCCAGCGCCTGCTCAACCGGGCTTCGGCAGTCATTTTTGTCCTGCTGGCGCTGAGGCTGGCCTTCAGCCAGCGTTGAAGCGGGCCAATCGGACCAATTGTGTCTCTGTGCCAGAGGCTGGCACAGCAGTTGCCACCGTAAAAAAGCCCTTGTCAAGACGTGAAAAGCCAGGAAGGGCTCCCTATAATCCGGCTTCGCGTTGCAGTCCCCTAGAGGCTGAACGTGGTCAGTGCCTCGTTTCCACCGCAGTAACACTCACAATTACTAAGGATCACTATGGCAACTTCCAAATCCTCCAAAGCCAAGCCTGTATTGACTCCGGCTGATGACTTTTCCAGCCTGTCCATCGAAGAACAGACAGCACGATTCCTGGCTTCCGGCGGCAAGATTCAACAAATCCCGCTGGGCGTAAGCGGCCAGGTGGCCACCTCAGGGCCCCGGCACATCACGTTGGGCAAACGCCACCTCCAAAGTAGTTGAAACCAAAATAGTTGAAATCACAGTCATAGAAACTGCGTTTCCGCGTTAGTCAGCCCCAACATTTATTATCGCTTTGCTGCTTTGACCCTGCCCTCCGGCGGGGTTCGTTTTATCTAGGGTATTGATTTTTCTGGATTTCTTCCAATAATCCCGCGTTGACACCTCTCGTCTTTTGAAACGCCATGGCTAGTTCCATCCGCCCGCTCTGCTACGATCAGGTCAAGCACCTGCTGCCGCCGCGCAGCGCCGACAGCCACAAAGGCCACTATGGCCACGTCTTGGTCGTGGGCGGCGACGCTGGCATGGGCGGTGCGGCCTTGATGGCCGCCGAAGCCGCCGCGCGTACCGGCGCCGGGCTCACGTCTGTCGCCACTCACCCCGCTCACGCGGGCAGTTTTCTGGTGCGCCGCCCGGAGTTGATGGTGGCCGGATTGAGCGAGTTTCACCTCATTGACAGCCTCGGCGCGCGCGCCACCACCTTGGTATTGGGGCCGGGCCTGGGACGCAGCGCCTGGTCGGAAGCCGCCTTCACCCACACCCTGGCGCTGGCCGCCAAGGCACAGTTGCCGTTGGTGCTCGACGCCGACGGGCTCAACCTGCTGGCGGCGCTGCCCTCCGCACCGCCCAGCGCCACGCCCGGCCTTTGGCTCTTGACCCCTCACGCAGGCGAAGCCGCACGGCTGCTCGGCAGCACCCGCGCCGCGGTGGAGGCCGACCGCGCAGGCGCCGTGCGTGCCCTGCAAGCACGCTACGGCGGCGTGGCGCTTTTGAAAGGGCCTGGCACGCTGGTGTGCTACCCGCGCGGCGCGCGCCAAACGGTCGAATGCTGCCAGCACGGCAACCCCGGCATGGCCACGGGCGGCATGGGCGACGTGCTCAGCGGCATCCTGGGCGGCTTACTCGCGCAGGGGATGACGCTCGACGCCGCCGCCCGCCTGGGCGTGTGCCTGCACAGCAAAGCCGCGGATCTGGCGGCAGCAGCGGACGGCGAGCGCGGCCTCTTGGCCACCGATCTCTTTCCCTTCCTGCGCGCGTTGCTCAACCCGTGAACCTCTTGTTCCTAGCCGATGACGCCGCCACTGTGACCATTGGCGCCGCCTTGGCGCAGGCCTCGCATGGCCAGGGTCTCATCTTCCTCCGCGGCGATCTCGGCGCGGGCAAAACCACGCTCAGCCGCGGCCTCATCCGCGGCCTCGGCCATGTCGGCGCGGTGAAAAGCCCTACTTATACGCTGGTCGAGCCCTATGAACTCCCTGGCGGCCACGTACTGCACTACGACCTCTACCGCCTGAGCAGCCCTGAAGAACTGGCCGACCTCGGCCTGCGCGACCACCTCGGCGACACCAGGACACTCACGCTGATCGAATGGCCCGAACGCGGCGGCGCCCTGCTGCCCACGCCAGACCTGACGCTACATCTGCATCTGCTCCCTCACGGACGCGAGCTACACTGGCAGGCATTCACCTCCCATGGCGCGCGCATGGCAGCGGCCTTGGCCGCCCTTTCCCCGAACTCGCCCCGCACGCGCGAAGCAGAGGACACATAAAATCAAAGAAGCTTTCTAGCTTTCAGCCACAAACCACTGTAATGTATGAACTTCTTTGATTGCGCTGTTGAATGGAATCCATGCTTCGCCTACTTCCCTGCGCTTGCTTGTTATCGTTCGTCTGCTGCGTCAACGCCGCAGCGGCTGCCGTGGTGGAAAGCGTGCGGGCCTACCGCTCCCCCGAATACACCCGCCTGGTCTTCGACCTGGACACGCCGCTCGAGCACAAGGTGTTCACCCTGGAAAACCCTGACCGCGTGGTCATCGACCTCATCGGCGCCAAGGCCCATGGCAACCTCGACGACCTGCCGCTCAAGGACACCCACATCGACAGCATCCGCCACGCCCCGCGCAACGACAGCGACCTGCGCGTGGTGCTGGACATGAACGCCAAGGTGCAGCCGCGCAGTTTCCTTCTGAGCAAAAACGAACAATACGGCGATCGCCTAGTGATCGACCTCTACGACGCCGGCAGCGGCTCCACCGAAGCGCGGCAAGTGGTGGCCAGCGCCGCCACCGCCGACAACCCCAAGCGCAACATCACCGTGGCCATTTCCGCTGGCCACGGCGGCGAAGACCCTGGCGCCATCGGCATCGACCGTCTGCGCGAGAAAGACGTGGTGCTGGCCATCGCGCGCGAAGTGGAAAAGCGCATCAACGCCACACCCGGCTTCCATGCGCTGATGATCCGCGAAAGCGACTACTACATCGGCCTGCGCGAGCGCGTGGAACTGGCGCACCAGCATGATGTCGATTTCTACGTGGCGATCCACGCCGATGCCCACACCAACAACAGCGCCACCGGCGTCACGCTCTACGCCCTTTCACAAAGCGGCGCCACCAGCGAGCAGGCGCGCCTCTTGGCAGAAAAGGAAAACGCCGCGGACCTGATCGGCGGTGTCGGCCCGGTCAGCCTCACCGATAAAGACGAAGTGCTGCGCAGCGTGCTGCTCGACCTCAGCATGACCGGCAGCGTGGCCACCAGCCTCGAAATCGGCAAACACCTCATCGACTCGCTCGACAACGTGACCAACCTGCGCCGCCGCAATGTGGAGCAAGCCGCGTTCGTGGAATTGAAATCCGCCGACATTCCCTCGCTCCTGGTGGAGTCCGGCTACATCACCAACACCAAAGACGCCAAGAATCTCGCTTCCCCCGAATGGCGCCAGCGCTTCGCCAACGCGCTGGTGAACGGCATCGTCACCTGGTTCCGCGCGCGGCCACCGGTGGGCACGCTGGTAGCTTGGCAGAAGGAAGGCGGCACGGCAGCCAGCCATGGCGCCGATACCTACACCGTGCAAAGCGGCGATTCGCTGTCGCGCATCGCGCAGCGCTACAAGATGGACGCCAGCGTCATCATGTTCGCCAACGACCTCAGCTCCGACATCATTCATGTGGGGCAGGTGCTGAAGATTCCGTCGTCCTGACGCCTGCTTCCTGGCGCCTCTTTCTGACTCCTCTTTTTCTGGCACAAGGCGTGCGCCCGTCAATGGTTACGCAGCCTTGAGTGTGAAATCCACATGCACGGCGTCGTAAGGGAAGCTCAGTTTCCCATTGCCGTCTTTATCGATCAGGCCCGCGCGCGATAAGGCTTGCGCATCGGCATGGACGCCGCGCACATCGCGTTCGACGCGGCGCGCTAGCTCGCGCACCCCCAGTGGCCCGGCCCCCGTCAATGCTTCAATCAAATGCCAACGGGTGGGCGTGAGCACTTTCCAAAGCAGCTCAAACGACGCAAAACTGATATGCGCGTGCTGATCCGGCTTGCCGGATTTCAACGATTTTTGCATGTCGGCGAAGGATTCCGCTGGCGATTTAACGTCAATGACTATGGTTTTCATAACTGCGGTTTTCATAACTGTGGTTTTCATGGTTGCGGTTTTCACGGTTCCACCTTTCAATATCGGATTCAAAATCGGCCAGCAACTGGGCCAAACTGATAAAAGCGTAGCGGGCTTGTATCGCGCCGCGGTGCGTGTGATCGCCCTTGCCTGCCTCGTTGTCGTAACGCAGTACGCAAGCCTCATCCACGACATACGCCAGCCGATACTTGTAGCTGTGCGTGCTACCGGCCAGCGGCGCGGGTAACTGCCAAACAACGATTTGGGCAAAACGGCCTTCAGCGTAGGGAATGCGGCGATTGAATATCTGGGCGGCTGCCATGTTGCTCGTTGTAGCAACACCCTATTATGTGGTCAACGGGAGCAACACATACCAGGGGGTTGATGCTGGGTTTTGGAAGCGTGTCTCCGCCTCGGACATCCAGGTAAACTCTCGCCTTCGGCGCCGCGCGCACCGAAATGTGCCGCCGTTTCGTCACGAGGTTCCCGTCATGACATCCCCCGCCCTCTCCCCTTCCCCCTCCCCCGCCCGCATCCAACGGCTCAGCCAGCGTCTGAGCAACCAGATCGCTGCGGGCGAAGTGGTGGAACGCCCTGCCTCGGTGGTGAAGGAACTCTTGGAAAACAGCCTCGACGCCGGCGCCGACCGCATCGACATCGACCTCGAAAAAGGCGGCGTCAAACTGATCCGCGTGCGTGACAACGGCAGCGGCGTCGACAAAGACGATCTCCCGCTCGCACTCAGCCGCCACGCCACCAGCAAGATCGCCTCGCTGGAAGATCTCGAAGCCATCGTCAGCCTCGGGTTTCGCGGCGAGGCGCTGGCCAGCATCAGTTCTGTTTCGCGGCTCATGCTGACTTCGCGCGCGCAGGGCAACGACAAGGCCTGGCAAGTGGAAGCCGAAGGCCGCGACATGAGTTCTTCGATCAGCCCCGCCGCGCACAGCCAAGGCACCACGGTGGAAGTGCGCGACCTGTTCTTCAACACGCCCGCGCGGCGCAAATTTCTGCGCACCGAGCAAACCGAATACCAGCGCATCGATGAAATCATCAAGCGCCTGGTGCTGAGCCGCTTCGACGTGAGCTTCACGGTGAATCACAACCAGCGCACCGTGCAGCGCTACGAGCGCTGCGCCACGCCGCAGGAAAAGCAGCGCCGCGTGGCGCAAGTTTGCGGGCCCGCCTTCATCGAGAACGCCATCGCCATCGAATTTACCAGCAGCAATTTTGAACAAAGCGGTATGAAACTCTGGGGCTGGGTGTCACTGCCGACGTTTTCGCGCGCGCAGGCCGATCTGCAATACTTCTATGTCAATGGCCGGGTGATCCGCGACAAGCTGGTCAGCCATGCCATCCGTCAAGCCTACCGCGATGTGCTGTTTCACGAGCGCCATCCCGCGTTCGTGCTCTATCTGGAACTCGACCCCGAAAGCGTCGATGTCAACGTACACCCCACCAAACATGAAGTGCGCTTCCGCGATCACCGCCTGATACACGATTTTCTATTCAGCGCGCTGCACCGCTCACTCGCGGAAGTCAGGCCGCAGGATCATCCGCAACCGGGCACCGCGCCTGAACCCGCCACCGCCATCACGCCAACGCTTAATGAGCAGCAGCGCATACCGCTCTATTCGCCGGGCACGCTCGCCGCGCCACGTACCCACTACGCCAGCGCCCCTGCCTTCAACAATGCCACCTTGCCAAGCGCCACACAGATCCGCGATCAATTGGCTGCCTATGAAACCGGCCTGCGTGCACCAGCGCCAGAATTGCCTGCCACCGCCAGCGATGATCTCCCGCCGCTCGGCTACGCACTGGCGCAATTGCACGGCATTTACATTCTGGCGCAGAACGCGCAAGGGCTGATCGTGGTGGACATGCACGCCGCGCACGAGCGCATCACCTACGAACACATGAAAAACGCCGCCGACACTGCCGGCATCCGCGCGCAGCCGCTGTTGGTACCTCTCACCGTGGCAGTCAGCGAACGCGAAGCCGATTGCGCGGAAGAACACCGCGCAACACTGGCGCTCTTGGGTTTGGAAGTGGATCGCCGCGGCCCCGAATCGCTCAGCATTCGCCAGGTGCCAGTGATTCTGCACAAGGCCGACACCGAACAACTGCTGCGCGACGTGCTCTCAGACCTGCTCGAACACGGCAGCAGCGACCGCATCGCCGCCGCGCGTGATGGCCTGCTCGCCACCATGGCCTGCCACGGCTCAGTGCGCGCCAATCGTCAGCTCACCATACCGGAAATGAACGCGCTGCTGCGCGACATGGAACACACCGAACGCAGCGGCCAATGCAACCATGGCCGCCCCACCTGGATTCAACTTAACGTTCCAGAATTAGACAAAATGTTCTTGCGTGGGCAATAGGGCAAGCGTTGCTGGCCCTCTCCCCCGGCCCCTACCCAGGAACCTGCGTTATAAATTCCCCTCCTGTGGAGGGGAATTGTCCTACCCAGGAACCTACGCTCCGGGGTGCAAGTCGGCAGCGCGCGCTGCATGGGACTCTCCCGCAATCCCCTCACAGCGTTTTCAAATACTCCACCAGCGCGCGGCGCTCATCTGTGCTGAGCGCGGGGCCGATCACGCCAGGCCCTGGTTGATTGCTGAATTCGTGCCCGCGGTTGGCATTGCCGGGTTTGGCGGTATCGAATGCAAAGAGGCCGGCGGCTTTGCCGCTGCGATAGCCCACGCGAGCCGGGTCGAATTCCAGATTGCCGGTGTAGAAGCGGCGCGGGCGTTCGGCCACGGGCGAGAGCAGCGCGTACAGATCGGGCACGCTGCCGTTGTGCAGGTAGGGCGCCGTGGCCCAGATGCCATCGAGAGGGCGCGCTTTGTAGGCGCCGGGCGCTTGCAGGCAATTGATCAGCGAACCATTGAGGCGGTGCTGCTCATCTTCATCGCTAATGCCATGGCGCTCGTACCAGTGCCGCACCACTTCCTGCACCACGGCGCCCAGCGCAAAGGCAAAACTGACTTGCGCGCCATCTTGCACTTGCAGCGGTTCGCAGCGAGCGCCTGCCCATACCAGGGTGTCGATACCAAGGCCACTGGCATCGATCTGCCGCTTGGTCAGCACCTCGGCTTGCGCCGGGTCGGTGCCAATTACGTTCAGCGGGATCAGCGGCAGATCCAGCAAGTGATCAATCTCGGTGACGCGGGGCCAATACTCAGCGTTCCAAAATTCCGCCGTGTTCGGCGCGGGCAAGTGGCAACTGGCGCAGCGCTGCTCATACAAGCTGGCGCCAGCGGCGGCGAGAGTATGGTCGATGGCGCCCAGCACGCTTTCTGGCCAGGCGGGCGCGCGCAGCCCACTAAAGGCGCGATTGCTGTACGCGGGCGCCCCCGCCAACTGCTGTTCGATCCGGTACAGCGTATCGACGCGCACCGAGGAGGCGAAATTGTCGGCAGACTCCGCATCGAGCGTCAGGCGCGCGCCCACGCCCAGCGCTTCGCCGGCGTTGCGCACCATGGGCTGCACGATGGAGCCATCGTATTGCACCCAGAAAAACCAGGAACTGCTCCAAATAGCGGGAAAGCTCACCGGCGCCGCGGGCGCCACAAAGTTGCCAGGGCGATTGATGTCGAGCGCGAACACCTGATTACCGATGCGATTGAGCGCATCGGTACGGCCAAAACCCTCGGCTTGCTGCAAGGTGTCGCGCACCGATTCGGCCAGACTTTTCAGCGCGTTGCTGGGGCGCCCGGCGTCGATGTCGGCCAGAATCGCCTGTTGCTGCCCGCTGCTGATGGACTGAAAAGTAAAGGCGATCAACTGCATCAGATGCGTGGAAAACTCCCGCTTGAGCGCCGCTGCCGCCGGCGCCGCAGGCTCCGCGCCCAAGACCCGCGCCGCGAAGCGGTTGAACTGGCGCGGGTTGTAGGCGGTTTCCACCATGCTGCGCAGCAGGCGGTTCATCAGTTTATCGGGCGCGATCATGGCGGGGCCGCCGTCGTAGCGCAGCGCGGTGCCTTGGTAGGTCAACTGGCCGGTATGGCAGGCGGCACAGGTCAGCCCTACCGGCGTCCAATCAGGCCGCTCTGGCGCACTCTCGCCCACCGCGAAGCCCACAGGCAGCCCTTGGGGATTATCGGCGTTGGCGGCATCGGGAATGAAGCCGATACCCGCCAGATATTGCGTATCCGCCAAAAGCGGCTTAGCGCCAAACAGATGCAATCCCGGCTGTTCCAGCGCCATGAACCATTCGAGCGGAATCAAAAACGACTCAGTGCCTTGATCGGCATGATGAAACCACTGGCGCTGCTCCGCACTCCAGTTCTGCTCCAGCCAGAGCACGGCCTTGGGCGCTTCCCGCGTGGGCAGATCCTGGCCACAGCCGCTCAAAGCCAGCAGCAGCAGGCACAGCGAGATGGGAGCAACGCGAAATGTTGATAGCGGCATGGGCCAATCCTGATCCTGGGGCATGGAAGAAACGCAATAAGCGCCGCAGTATAAAGCCTACCCGCCCCGCCTCCACATCCCCTGAAAGGGGGATGCCCCCAAGGCCCAAAACCCTCTATACTTCCGCCTGCCTTTTATTAAACCTAGCATTCCACTAAAAACGACAACCGTTATCCACCACATTACTCTGTACATACCCTGTACATATCCGCCAAGAGGGCCTCCACCATGATCTTGCGCCATACCCTGCGACTCGTGTGCGCAGCACTGTTCTTACCCTTGCTGTTATCCAGTTGTTCCGACGATGCGCCCTGCGGCAAAGGCATCGGCACCATCAAGGATGAAGCGCTGTGCGTGGGCCGCACCGCCGCCAGCTTCCCCAGCGCCGATGAAGACTATTTCGCCGATATGGACTACGGCATCAGCAAAGACCCCGCCGAGTTGCAGCAGCGCCTGCTGCCCTACGCGCCCGGCATCACCGAAGAACAGGCGGTGGACGCCTTCGCCAAAGGCCGCAACAACTGGATCGTGTGGACTGCTGGCAACGACAAAATGTGGGATGAACTGTCACGCACCACGTTCGGCAATGTCGATTTTCTCAAGATTGTCACCAATCACCCCAGCCTGAAATTCAGCCGCGATAACCGCTGGTTCTATCTGGGTCTGGTGAACGAGCCTTGCTATAGCAAAGGCGACGCACCGCGCACGGATCGCTTCGGCCTTTATATGGATGTGCGCGATCCCGATTGCGGAGTCGATCCTTTCGAGAACGAGCAAAAATATCCCGGCGTCGCCATCGGCGCCCGCGGCAAGAACATCCCCGCCGGTTCCTTCTACGGCTACGGCACCGGCATCATGGGCCTGCGCCTCTTCCCCAACCCGGCCTTCGACGCCGCCGCCCAGGCCAAGTGGGATCCCGAGCGCTTCTACACCGATCCCAGCTACTACAACAACCGCGACCTGATACGGCCTTATCGCGTCGGCATGTCCTGCGGTTTTTGCCACATCGGTCCCAATCCCAGCAACCCGCCGCTCGATCCCGAGCATCCCACCTGGGCCAATCTGAACTCCAACCCCGGCGCGCAGTATTTCTGGGTGGACCGCATCTTCATGTACAAGCCCGACGCCTCGAACTTCGCCTGGCAGTTATTCCACACCTCGCGTCCAGGCGCGCTCGATACCTCGTTCATCTCGCCCGACAACATCAACAACCCGCGTACCATGAACGCCATCTACAACCTGCCAGGACGCATGGAGATGGCGGCCAAGTGGGGCCGCGAAAAGCTAGCCAACGGCAGCCTCAACAACAATCAATTCAACTCATTGCCCGCGATACCGGCAGACAGCCCGCTGCGTGATTTCTTCAGCGCGCCCGACACCGTGCAAGCGCCGCGCGTGCTCAAAGACGGCGCCGATTCGGTGGGCGTGCTCGGCGCGCTGAACCGCGTGTATGTGAATATTGGACTTTTCAGTGAAGAATGGATGCAGCATTTCACGCCGCTGATCGGCGGCAAGGACGTAACGCCGTTCCGCATCGACGTGGCGCGCGCCAATTCCAGCTACTGGAACGCCAACGAAGCGCAAACACCCGATCTCGCGCTGTTCTTCCTCGGCTCGGCACGCCCCGATCTGCTCGCCAACGCACCCGACGGCGCCGCTTATCTGAGCCAGGATGCGGCACAACTGCAACGCGGCAAGGAAATGTTCGCCGAAAACTGCGCGCGCTGCCATTCGAGCAAGCTGCCGGAACCAGCCTTTACCGATTTCTTTCCCGATGGCGGCTGTGTCAACGCCAACTACCTCAATTGCTGGAACGATTATTTCACCTGGACCAATACCGATGAGTTCAAAACCGCAATGACCGCGATCGTGAAAGCCCCCGATTTCCTCGACGGCAACTTTCTCTCCACCGATCTGCGCATACCGGTAACACTGCTCGAAACCAACCTGTGCAGCCCGCTGGCCAGCAACGGCCTGCGCGGCAACATCTGGGACAACTTCTCTTCCGAAACTTATAAAAGCCTGCCCTCGGTAGGCAGCGCGATCGTGCAAAACCCTTTTACCGGCGCCGTGCGTGAAATCACCCTGCCCGGCGGTGGCCGCGGCTTCACCCGCCCCGCGTCCTTGGTGAGCCTGTGGTCGACCGCGCCGTTCTTTGTCAACAACGCACTTGGCGACTTCAAAGCCTCCGGCTCAGTGGCCGATCGCCTGGCCTCGTTCGACAACGCCATCGAACAACTGCTGTGGCCCGAGCGCCGTCAAGGCGATTTCACCGTGGTCACCCGCTCCGGCCGCAGCCATCCTGGCCATATCGACGTTACCAGCGAGCAAACCTACCTGCGTGTGGCGAAGGGCTATTTGCCGGATTTCCTCAGCCCTCTGCAAGGCGTGCTCGATCGTTTGCTGCCTTGGCTGTTCCGCGACGGCGGCGTCGAAATCGGCCCGATTCCCAGCGGCACGCCAATCAACCTGATTTCCAACATCGACGTGGAGCAACGCGCCCAAGCGCTGCTGCTGTTGGTGAAAATCAAAAAAGCCCTCAAAGCCTTGCCCGCGGGCGCTACGGATGAACAAGCGCGCGCCACCTTCGCCCCGCTCGTCGAGCCCTTGCTCGACATCAGCAAGTGCAGCGATTTCGTGGTCAACAAGGGCCACTACTTCGGCACCGATTATCAAGTGAATGGCACCGGCTTGAGCGACGACGACAAACTGGCCTTGATCGCTTTTCTGAAAACTTTTTGAGAACCGCTCATGCGCAACTTGAATGACTATGACTACATCGTGGTAGGTTCCGGCGCAGGCGGCGGCACCGTGGCGGCGCGGCTGGCGGAAAGCGGCCACACGGTCTTGGTACTGGAAGCGGGCGGCGATCCGCTCGCCATGCA
>JAIRJU010000328.1 GCA_031260485.1 Pseudomonadales bacterium
GGCTTCTCCTACGCGCGTACAAAGGCCCAGGCGTGGATTTCCAGAGTCTCTGGCAGGCGGCGGTGCAAGAGCCGCGCCAGCGTATCGACGGTGCTCATGGTGGTGATGACATCATCCACCACCGCGATGCGGGTGAGGCCGCTCAAGGGGGTAATGTCGCCAAGGCTGAAGGCGCGGCGCAGATTGCGCTTGCGCTCCGCCGCGTGCAGGCCCTGCTGCGCGGGGGTGTCGCGGATGCGCCGCAGCAGTGTGGGCGCCACCGGCAGATTCAGTGCGCGGCCCACCTGGCGTGCCACCAGCAGCGCCTGGTTATAGCCGCGTTCGCGCAGACGCCGCGGATGCAGCGGCACCGGCAGCAAAAGCTGCGGTAGCGCAGCGGCGGCATAACTGGCGCGGATTTCTTCCAGCAGCAACTCACTCAGCACGCGCCCGCATTGCAATTGCCCATGATATTTATAGGCGCTCACCAGCGGCGCCAGCGGCGGCTGCCAGGCAAAGGGGGCGAGGGTGCGGTGGATGGCGCGCAAGCCTGCGGTACAAGTCCCGCAGCGGCGATCGGGCGGGCGCCCAGGCGGCAGCGGCAGACCGCAGCCCAGGCAGGGGTCTGGTATATGAATCAGGCGTATGGCGCAGGCGGTGCAGAGATCGCGTTGAGTGTCGCTCGGCTGACGGCAGACCACACACAGGGCGGGCCATAGGCTGATTTGAGCAAAATATAAGCACTTGTTTATAAACGGCAGCAGTTTGGTTGACATGTCTTGCCTCAGACTTACCATTAGCGCCTTTCAGTCTAGTCCGCCCTGGCTGAGTTGCCTGGGTTTTTTGAGGTAAATCCCCATGGCCGCCCCCTTGCGTCACGCCACTTTGCGTCACGACTGGCAGAATCACGAAATCGAAGCGCTGTTCGCTCAGCCGTTCAACGATCTGCTGTTTCAGGCGCACAGCATCCACCGCCAGCACTTTGATCCCAATGCCGTGCAAGTGAGCACGCTGCTATCAATCAAAACCGGCGCCTGCCCTGAAGACTGCAAATACTGCTCGCAAAGCGGCCATTACCACACCGGGCTCGAAAAAGAAAAGCTGCTGGCGGTGGAGCAAGTGCTCAGCGCCGCAGAAGCCGCGCGCGCTGGCGGCGCTACGCGCTTTTGCATGGGCGCGGCGTGGAAGCATCCTTCCGCCAAGGATTTTCCCTACGTGCTGGAAATGGTGAAAGGCGTGCGCGCGCTCGGGCTCGAAACCTGCATGACGCTCGGCCAGCTCAGCCGCGAGCAAACCCAGGCGCTGGCCGAGGCAGGGCTCGATTACTACAACCACAACATCGACACCTCGCGCGATTACTACCAGCACATCATCACCACCCGCCGCTTCGAGGAGCGCCTCGACACGCTGGCAGAGGTGCGCGCTGCCGGTATCAAAGTGTGCAGCGGCGGCATCGTCGGCATGGGCGAAAGCCAGCGCGATCGCATCGGGTTTCTGCGCGAGTTGGCCAACTTGCCGCAGCATCCAGACAGCGTGCCGATCAACAACCTGGTGAAGATCGCCGGCACGCCGCTGGAATCGGTGGCCGACATCGACCCCTTCGACTTCGTGCGCATGATCGCGGTGGCGCGCATTTTGATGCCGGTTTCGCATGTGCGGCTTTCCGCAGGCCGCGAACAGATGAACGAGCAACTGCAAGCGCTGTGTTTCTTCGCGGGCGCCAATTCCATCTTCTATGGCGAGCGTTTGCTCACCACCTCCAATCCGCTGGAAAGTCAGGATCTGGCCTTGTTCACGCGCCTGGGCATTCATCCTGAGCCGCGGCAAGTGAGGGAAGAGGAGCCGCTAGAGAAGAGCACTGCTTCCGCGCTGTTCCACGATGCCGCCGCCGCGCATTGAGCGGCACCGGCATGGCTAGCAATGATTTTAACGCGCGGCTGCGGGCGCAGCTCGAGGCGCGGCGCGCGGCGCAGCTTTATCGTATCCGGCGCGAAGTGCAGACGCCGCAAGACACACATCTGCGCGTGAACGGGCGCGAACTGCTCAATTTCTGCGGCAATGATTATCTTGGCCTCGCCAACGATGCGCGCGTCAAGGCGGCGTTTATTGCAGGTGTTGCCAAGTACGGTGTTGGCAGCGGTGCTTCGCATCTGGTGTGTGGGCATAGCGCGCCGCACGAAGCGCTTGAAGCGGCGCTGGCGCAATTTACCGGCCGCAGTCGCGCGCTGGTGTATAGCAGTGGCTTCATGGCCAATGTCGGTGTGCTCACCGCCTTGCTGGGCGCGCAGGATGCGGTGTTCGAGGATCGCCTCAATCACGCCTCGTTGCTCGATGGCGGGATGTTTTCTGGCGCGCGTTTCAAGCGGTATCCACATCTCGATACGGCTGTTTTAGAACATATGATCGAAAAAGAGCCTGGCAACGGCGAACGGCTGGTGGTGAGCGATGGTGTGTTCAGCATGGATGGCGACGTGGCGCCGCTTGCGTCATTGATGGCGGTATGCGAACGCCAGCGTGCGCTATTGATGATCGACGATGCGCATGGCTTCGGTTGTCTTGGTGGCGATGGCGGCGGCCTGGTGCAGCAGGTGCGGGAACAGGGCGTGCGTGTGGATGCAGCGCGTTTGCCGATTTTGCTGGGCACCTTGGGCAAGGCGTTTGGCACCATGGGCGCTTTCGTGGCGGGCAGTGAGGAGCTTATTGAAACGTTGATTCAATTTTCGCGGCCCTATATCTACACCACCGCGTTGCCGCCTGCGGTGGCGAGCGCCACCTTGTGCAGTCTCGACATTCTGCGCAGCGAAACCTGGCGGCGCGAACGTTTACGGGCGTTGATCCAGCGTTTTCGCCGTGAATGCGCGGGGCTTGGCTTTACGCTCACCGAATCCGCCACGCCGATTCAAGGGCTCTTGCTCGGCACGGCGCAAGCGGCGCTCGCTGCCAGCACACAATTGGAAGCACAAGGCTTGCTGGTGAGCGCGATTCGCCCGCCTACAGTGCCGCCAGGCACGGCGCGCTTGCGTATTACCTTCAACGCCACGCACACAGACGCGCAGCTTGATCGTTTGTTGGAGGCGCTGGCGAGCTTGCAGCCTTTGACTCAAGCCCTCTCCCCCAAGCCCTCTCCCATCGCTCGCACCCGCATTGCTCGCGCCTTCGGCGCCGCCGCCGCGCATTACGAGGCTCATGCCGCGTTGCAGCGCGAGGTGGCACAGACGCTGTGCGCGCTGGCGCCGCCAACGCTGAAGCCGCACCGCGTGCTTGATCTCGGTTGCGGCACAGGCTATTG
>JAIRJU010000010.1 GCA_031260485.1 Pseudomonadales bacterium
CCCAATCGGTCTTGCGGCCATTGTCGGCGCGAAATTCCGCTTCGACCTGCTCCGCGTCGGTGCCGGACAACTGCCACTGGTACAAGGCTTGCACCAAGAGGTCGCGCGCGCGCTTGCGATAGGAAATGGGAATGCAGCCGTCTGTCTTCATGCCGTGCTCACTGACCAGAAAAAAAGGAATCCGTGATCTTTTCCCCTCTACCCACGCGCAATCCACACGCGATTCGCACGCGGGCGAGGGGAGAATTCACTTACAACTTGCGCAACAGGCTGACCAGTTCGAGCGCGGTCATGGCGGCGTCCGCGCCTTTGTTGCCGGCCTTGGTGCCGGCGCGCTCCACGGCTTGTTCGATCGTGTCCACGGTCAAGACACCAAACACCACCGGCAAATTGCTCTGCATGGCCACCTGCCCCAAACCTTTGGCGCATTCGCCAGCCACGTAGTCAAAATGCGGCGTGCTGCCGCGGATTACCGCGCCCAGCGCGATCACGGCGTCGTACTTGCCGGATTCGGCCACACGTTTGGCCACCAGCGGCAGTTCAAACGCGCCAGGTACCTTGACCACGCTGATATTGGCGGCGCTGACGCCGTGGCGCACCAGGGTGTCGATGGCGCCTGCTTGCAGGCTATCCACCACGAAAGAATTGAAGCGCGATACCACCAGCGCAAAATTGGCGTTGGTGGCGCTGAAATCGCCTTCGATGAGCGTTAGCTTGTTCATGGTCAGTCCTTCAGGGATCCGTCGTTGAAAAATCGGGGCCAGCATCGCCAGGGCTACGATCGCCAGGGTGGCGCGCGCAGGGAATGTATTCCACCACTTCGAGATCGAAACCGGAAATCGCGTATTTTGTCGGATAACTGAGCAGACGCATCTTGCCCACGCCAACGTCGCGCAGAATTTGCGAGCCGGTGCCTACCGTGAGGTAGCTGCCGTGCGGCGCCAGCGCGGGGCCATCGTGCTGCACATGGAAGCGCTCAAGCTGTTCGCGCACATCGCCGGTGCCTTTGTCGTTGGCCAGCACCACCACCACGCCCTTGCCTTCCTGGCTGATGCGCGCCAGCGATTGATGCAGCGACCAACTGGGCCGCTGCGGATTGGCCACGCCCAGAAGATCACGAATGGTGTTCGTCACCAATACGCGCGCCAATACCGGTTCGTCGCGGCGGATCTCGCCTTTTACCAAGGCGAGGTGGGTTTGATTGCCTTCCTTGTAGAGATCGCGGTAGCAGTACACGTCGAACTCGCCATAATCGGTGGGCAGCTTGTAGACCTCGGTGCGCGCCACGGTTTTTTCGGTGGCGATGCGGTAATGAATCAGGTCCATGATGGTGCCGATCTTGAGTTGGTGTTCCTTGGCGAAACGTTCCAGATCGGGGCGGCGTGCCATGGAGCCATCGGCGTTCATCACTTCGCAGATGGCGGCGGCGGGCATCAGGCCCGCGAGCCGCGCCAGATCGCAGCCGGCTTCGGTGTGGCCGGCGCGGCGCAAGACACCGCCTTCCTTCGCCATCACCGGAAAGATATGGCCAGGCATGATGATGTCGCCGGGCTGCGCGTTGGGCGCTACCGCCGCCGCAATCGTGCGGGCGCGATCGGCGGCGGAAATGCCGGTGGTGACGCCGCTCGAGGCTTCGATGGAAAGCGTGAAATTACAGCCGAACGGCGTGCCATTGCTTTGCACCATCAGCGGCAGGTTGAGCTGGCGGCAGCGCTCCTGCGTGAGCGTAAGGCAAATCAGCCCGCGCGCGTGCGTGGCCATGAAGTTGATGTCCGCCGCGCTCACCTTGGCGGCGGCGATCACCAGATCGCCTTCGTTTTCGCGGTCTTCGTCATCCATCAGGATGACCATCTTGCCCTGGCGAAAATCTTCGAGAATTTCTTCGACGGTATTTAGCTGCATAAATTTAGTGGCATGTGTTCAAAAACCAGCCTGGCTCAGTTGTTCCAAGGTAAGGCCACGCATCTCTCCACGCCCCTCTCCACGCGCCTGTAACAAGCGTTCCAGATAACGGCTGATGACATCCACCTCGAGATTGACACGGCGCCCAACGCGGTAGTCATGCAGCGTGGTGCGTGCGGCGGTGTGCGGAATGATGTTTACGCCAAATTCACTGCCTTGCACCGCGTTCACGGTAAGACTCACGCCATCGATGCAGATCGAGCCTTTGGGCGCCACGTAGCGCGCCAGTTCTTGCGGCAACTGAAAGGTCAGCCGCTCACTGCGCCCGTCGGGGTGGCGGCGGAGCAAGTGGGCGATGCCGTCCACGTGGCCGCTGACGAGATGCCCGCCGAGGCGGCTGTGCGGCGTCAGCGCCTTTTCCAGGTTCACCGCCGCGCCCACCTCGAGCGCGGCCAGTGTGGTGCAGGCCAGCGTTTCGCGCGACACATCGGCGCTGAAACCCACGGCGTGAATGTCGAGCGCGGTCAAGCACACGCCGCTCACGGCGATGCTGTCACCCGGGCGCACGTCGCTGAAATCCAGGGTGTCGCTAGTGATGCCAAGACGCCAATCGCCGCCACGTTCGCGGATGGCGCTGATGCGGCCCGTGGCCTCGATGATGCCGGTGAACATGGCGTGCGCTGTCTCGTTCAGACTGTTTCGTTCAAACTACCTTGTTCAAACTGGCCGGTTGGCCACAAAAGCGCGAATTCTACAATCTTTTCCGAGCATTATCACATCAGCAAAGCTGAGCGGCAGCGCTTGCGCGAGCGTTTGCAGCCCAGGCAGCCAGGCCAGCGGGCGTGCCTCATGCCCGAGCAGCGTGGGCGCCATGTAGATGAGCAGTTCGTCCACCAACCCCGCGTGCAGCAGCGCGCCGCACAGCCGCGGGCCCGCCTCCACCAGCACCTCGTTACAGGCGTAGTCCTGCGCCAGCAGGTGCAGCAGTGCGCAGAGGTCGATGCCGCTATCAATGCTGCTGTTAGAGGCCGTGCTGTTAGGGGCAATGCTATTGAAGGCCGCGCTGTTGGAAACAATGCTGTTGAGAGCTGGCGGCAACTGCCGGTATTCCCAGTGCGCCGCCGTTGTGCGCGGCGCCTGCACCGCGCTCGCCAAGCCCGCTTGCAGCACGGCGCCCGGCACGGTCAACAAGCGCGCCGTGGGCGGCAAGCGCCCGTGGCTATCCGCCACCACGCGCAAGGGCGGGGGGCCAGTGAACTCAGGCAGGCGCACGTTGAGCGCGGGATCATCGGCCAGCACGGTGCCAATGCCGGTAACAATGGCGCAACTGCGCGCGCGCCACTGTTGCACGTCGGCACGCGCTTCAGAACCGGTGATCCACTGACTTTCGCCGCTCGCCATCGCGGTGCGGCCATCGAGACTCATGCCGATCTTGCAGCGCACATACGGCAAGCCTTGTGTCATGCGCTTGATGAAACCAGGATTGAGCGCGCGTGCTGTGTCTTCGCACAGCGGCCCGGCCACCTCGATGCCCGCCTCGCGCAGGCGCGCGAGCCCTCTGCCGCACACCAAGGGATTGGGATCTTCCATCGCGTACACCACGCGCGCCACGCCGGCGGCGATCAAGGCATCGCTGCAAGGCCCGGTGCGGCCATGATGCGCGCAGGGTTCAAACGACACATAAACCGTCGCGCCGCGCGCTGCCGCGCCGGCCTGACGCAGCGCCATGATTTCGGCATGAGGCTGCCCGGGCGGCTGCGTGAAGCCTTCGCCCACGATGTGCCCGTCCTTGACCAGCACGCAGCCCACCGCCGGATTGGGCCGCGACGTGTACTGCCCCAGGTGCGCCAGTGCAAAGCAACGTTCGAGCCGCGCAATGTCGCCGGGCGTAAACCCTGCCTCCGCTGGCGGGAGAGACCCATGCAGCGCCATGCTGCTGGCTTGCGCCCCGGAACCAGGTTCATGGAGAGGCGTTGAGGAGGAGGAAGGAGGCTTGGTCATGGCGTGGCGCGTGAATGGGTGTCAAGGACCAGGCGCGTCCTGCGCCATGCTGTCGATGACTTCGCGGAATTCGTTGAGATCCTTGAAGCTGCGATACACCGACGCGAAGCGCACGTAGGCCACTTCGTCCAGGCGGCGCAATTCCTGCATCACGGTTTCGCCCACCAGCTTGCTCGACACTTCGCGCTCGCCGAGCGCGCGCAGCGCGTGGTTGATGCGGCTGATCGCCTCATCCACCTGTTCGAGGCTGACCGGGCGTTTTTCCAGCGCTTTGAGCATTCCGGCACGCAGTTTGTCTTCGTTGAAGGGCTCACGCTCGCCGTTCTGTTTCATTACGCGCGGCATCACCAGTTCCGCGCTTTCAAACGTGGTGAAGCGTTCCGCGCAGGTGATGCACTCGCGCCGCCGCCGCACCTGGTTGCCTTCCGCCACGAGCCGCGAATCAATGACCTTGGTATCGACAGCGTTACAGAATGGGCAGTACATAACGAGGCTCACAGCGGCTAACTGGCTCAGCCATACACCGGAAAACGCTGACATAGCGCCAGCACCTTGGCCTTTACCGCGTCGATCACGGCGGCGTCGCTGTGATTTTCCAGCACGTCGCAGATCCAGTGGGTCAGTTCTGTCACTTCCGCTTCGCCAAAACCGCGGCGGGTGACGGCAGGCGTGCCGATGCGCAGCCCACTGGTCACGAAAGGCGGGCGCGGATCGTTCGGCACCGCGTTCTTGTTCACGGTGATGTTGGCGCGGCCCAGCGCTTCGTCGGCTTCCTTGCCGGTCAGTTCGCGGCCCACCAGCGACAGCAAGAACAAATGATCGTCGGTGCCCTGCGAAACGATGTCAAAACCGCGTGCCAGGAACACCTGCACCATGGCCTTGGCATTTTGCAGCACGCGCTGCTGATAGCCAGCAAATTCCGGGCTCATCGCTTCCTTGAAACAAACCGCCTTGGCGGCGATCACGTGCATCAGCGGCCCGCCTTGGTTTTCCGGGAACACGGCGAAGTTGAGCCGCTTGTACAATTCCTCGTCGCCGCAGTTCGACAAAATGAGGCCGCCGCGCGGGCCGCACAAGGTTTTGTGGGTAGTGGAAGTCACCACATGCGCGTGCGGCAGCGGGCTAGGATAAACGCCAGCGGCAACCAGGCCCGCCACGTGCGCCATATCCACCACGAACCAGGCGCCGACTTGACTAGCGATCTTGCGCATACGCGCAAAATCAATGACCCGCGAATACGCGGAAAAACCCGCCACCACCACTTTGGGACGGTGTTGCAGCGCGAGTTTTTCCACTTGTTCGTAATCGATCTCGCCGGTGGCGGGATCGAGGCCATATTGCACAGCACGATAGAGACGGCCCGAGAAGCTGACGCTGGCGCCGTGGGTCAGGTGGCCGCCATGCGCCAAACTCATGCCCAGCAGCGTTTCGCCCGGCTTGAGCAGCGCGGCGTAAACCGCGGTGTTGGCCTGCGAACCCGAATGCGGCTGCACATTGGCATAGGCGCAGTGGAACAGTTGCTTGGCGCGCTCGATGGCCAGGGTTTCCACTTTATCCACATACTCGCAGCCGCCGTAATAACGCTTGCCAGGATAACCTTCCGCGTACTTGTTGGTAAGCACGCTGCCTTGCGCCGCCAACACGCGCGGACTTGCGTAGTTCTCGGACGCGATCAATTCGATGTGTTGTTCCTGGCGGGTGGCTTCATGGGCAATGGCAGTGGCTAGCTCATCGTCGAAACCGGCGATGGTCATGGTAAGGCTGAGCATGGATTCCTCGATCGAACCCTGGCCAAGGGCGGCCAGGTACAGGGTTCATGGACGGGTTCTGGGTGAATGGGTACACTTGCGGGCTTCATTCTACCTTAACATCCCGCTTTTTATTTATGGCCCAATTCGTCTTCACCATGAACCGCGTCGGCAAAGTCGTGCCGCCCAAACGCGAAATCCTCAAAGACATCTCCCTCTCTTTCTTTCCTGGCGCCAAGATCGGTGTCTTGGGCCTGAACGGCTCGGGCAAGTCTTCACTGTTGCGCATCATGGCTGGGGTGGATAAAGAATTTCTGGGCGAGGCGAGGCCCCAGCCAGAACTGAAAATCGGCTACCTGCCGCAAGAGCCGCAACTCGATGAAAACCGCACGGTGAAGGAAAATGTCGAAGACGGCGTGCGCGAGATCAAAAACCTGATAGACGAATTCAACGCCATCAGCGACAAATTCGCCGAGCCGATGAGCGATGACGCAATGAACGCCCTGCTCGAACGCCAAGGCGTACTGCAAGGGCAGATCGACGCCTGTAACGGCTGGGACATCGACCGCACTTTGGAAATCGCCGCCGACGCGCTGCGCCTGCCGCCCTGGGATGCGCAGGTCAAACAGCTTTCCGGGGGCGAAAAACGCCGCATTGCACTGTGCCGCCTCTTGGTCTCCAACCCCGACATGCTGCTGCTCGACGAGCCCACCAACCACCTGGACGCGCTGTCGGTAGCCTGGCTCGAACGCTTTCTGACGGATTTCAACGGCACCGTGGTGGCAATCACCCACGATCGCTACTTCCTCGACAACGCCGCTGGCTGGATTTTGGAACTCGACCGCGGCCACGGCATTCCCTACGAAGGCAATTACAGCCAATGGCTGGAGCAAAAAGAAAAACGCCTCGAAACCGAAGCGCGCCAACAAGCCGCGCTCGACAAAACCATCAAATCCGAATTGGAATGGGTGCGCCAAAACCCCAAAGGCCGTCAGGCCAAGAGCAAGGCGCGCTTGGCGCGCTTCGAGGAACTGCAATCCAAGGAATTTCAAAGCCGCAACGAAACCCTCGAACTCTACATTCCGCCAGGGCCGCGCCTGGGCGAAAAAGTGGTGGTGGTGGAACACCTCACCAAAGGCTTCGGCGAACGCGCGCTCATCAACGACCTCAGCTTCAGCGTGCCGCGCGGCAGCATCGTCGGCATCATCGGCGGTAACGGCGCGGGCAAAACCACGTTCCTGCGCATGTTGGTCGGCCAGGAACAACCCGACAGCGGCAGCATCACGCTCGGCGACACCGTGCAACTCGCCTACGTCGACCAGAGCCGCGACGAACTCAACCCCAACAACACCGTATGGCAGGAAATTTCCGGCGGCCTCGACAACATGCTGATCGGCAGCCACGAAGTCGCCTCGCGCGGTTATGTAAGCCGCTTCAACTTCAAAGGCACCGATCAGCAGAAACTCATCCGGGATCTCTCCGGCGGCGAGCGCAACCGCGTGCATCTGGCGAAACTGCTCAAGCGCGGCGCCAATGTCATCCTGCTCGACGAACCCACCAACGACCTCGACGTGGAAACGCTGCGCGCACTCGAAGAAGCCCTGCTCGCCTTCCCCGGCACCGTGATCGTGGTCTCGCACGACCGCTGGTTCCTCGACCGCATCGCCACCCACATCCTCGCCTTTGAAGGCGACAGCGACGTGGTATTCCACGAAGGCAACTACAGCGACTACGAAGACGATCGCAAGAAACGCAAAGGCGATGCCGAACCGACGCGCGTCAGGTACAAGAAGTTGGCGTGATGTTCCAAGGCTGGTTCACGTCCTGTGAGCCAGCCTTGTCTCTGGTGCCCAAAGGCGCAGAGTTCCACCGTTATCTGAACAATAATTCAAGAACGAAGACTCCTTTCCCAATACTCGGCATCGGCCCAGTCGCTGGGGCGGTTGGCCCTGACACGCTTGCCCAACGCATTGGCAATCGTGAATCCCAACAGCCGGTAGGCTTCGAACTGCGCCTCGTCGAACCACTGATCGCTGGTGCTCTGGTGTGGAAAATAGCGGTGAGTGGCGGCGTAGTGGTAGAGGTCTGGCGGCAGTATGGTGGGCAGCGAGGCCTTGATGTAGATGAGAATGCCATCGGCATCTGCTTTATTCTTATCGTGAGACGCCACCGAATAGCGAATCTTGCCCACGGCCCAGTTGTGGGGGCTGGTCTTTGGCTGTGCGCTCTGTGATTCGGCTGGCCGCAGAAAGCTCGGATCGAGATCAATCGGCACGTTCAGGTCTACCCGGATTTTACGCAAGGTGTCGGCAAGATCGTCGAATTGGAACGTAGGGTCCGCCGAGGCATCGCTGACCACAATCAAACGGCAGCGCCGCCGCACCAGTTCGTATAACCCCAGATTATCGAAATGGCCGCCGTCGCTCAGGTACACGAAGTTCTCTTTTTCATCGATACGTCCAAAGAATTCCCACATGAGATACCACAGGGAAAAAACCGGGCCTGGCTTACCCCAGGTGTCGCTTGATCCCGGGTTCTCCAGCCACCATCCCAGCCGCACGTTGAAGAGCGTGAGCAGCAACGCGATCCCGGCGGAGGTGTGATACCCCATGTTCGGGCTGGCAGCAGCGCCTGAGACTGTCATTGCAAATCCCTGTGTAATCGGTCGATGTTGATCAGGCACCTTATGGAGAAACTGATTGGTCTTTTGATAGGCGTGGTAGTCGCCTTCTTCCTGATTACGCGGAAGCTGGTAACCGCAATAGCGTGGTGTGAAAACGAAAGAGGCGGCTTTACGCTGTTGCCAATCGAGCTTATCGCCTACGTCTGTCAGGTTGAGTGTGGTATTGATGATCGGATAGGGCCGCACCGTGACCATATCTTCCAGCGACACGGAATCATCAGGATCATGCTGGGTGAACGGATACGGTTTACGCTCATGGCCGGAACGAGATGCAGCCAAGTACGCCTGTATCAACCGGTTACGGTAATAAGAATGAAACGAAAACAGATTGACATCGACGCGCCAGGCGAAAAGCGCGCCCAGAGCAAAAGTCGCTACGGTGAGCGTACCCCACCACTTCCAACCAACGCTCTCCAGTGTCTCCGCGTTATCACTGATGCACGAACCCAGCCACGATAAAGTACAAGCCGACGGCGGATTAAGATCAGCAAAGTAAGCCAAAATCTGCTCAAGACCCGCCACCAGCAGTACCAGTAGACCAGCCACGAAGATGATCGGCACCGCTTTGACAGCCCACTGCTGCCACCACTTGCCGCCAGCAGCGCTGATGAACGGACTATTCCCCATGGCAATGCCCCACAGCGTTGTGGCAATCCAAACAGCGCCGCCAGCCGCTTGACCTGCGTGTTTAGCCGCATCCAACAAAGGTAATGCCGCCAGCCAAGTCAGCAGCACGAGCGCCGGAATAGCAGTGAGCACAACGAACACGCCTGCCTGCTTGCTGAACCAGTCGTGGGTATAAGCGCCCAATTGCCGCCCCAGCAGCGCCAAGTGAATCAATACCGACAGCGCCAGAGTGACGATGTAGGTGGGCATGACGATCAAGGCTTTGAGCAGCATCGGCGACTTCACGTCAATGCCATCCAGCAAGTGGTAGGCAACAACGTGGAGCACACCGCAAATGACTGACGCGATCACTGTCATGAGCAGCACCTCCAGCCACTCCAGCCAATCCATATTGAACGTCACTACTTTTTGCTGCTCAAGGACGGCCCGCCTCCTGCGGCCAACGCAAAGCGCCAAGATCCAACAAACAAAGTAAGCGTCGGCTACCGCGATCCCCAGTCGCCAACCGCCAGTGACACAAGCAAGAGGAAGCACACCGCAGGGCAATCGCGCTATGTCCCCCGCTGCGCTCCGAAGAGCAATTGTTCCCGATAGCCCTGGTTGTAAGAGGCGCGCATTTTGCGTCGCCGCACGCTCATGGTGCTGGCATCGTTGGT
>JAIRJU010000040.1 GCA_031260485.1 Pseudomonadales bacterium
TCTTCGACGACTACAGCTTCGATGGCGACGACACCACGCCGGATTCCGCGATCATGCAATTGCTGCGCGGCGGCTTCCGCACCATGTCCGGCAGCATTGGCCGCGCCAAACAGGATGAACACAAGGTGCAAACCCCGTATGCCAGCATCGGCATTCGCGGCACCACGCATCTTGCGCGCATTGTCGATGAGCGCCTGTACACGGGCGTGGAAGACGGCGCCACTACGATCACCAACGACTACGGCAGCCTGCATACCGGCCTCAGCGGCGGCTACGACTTCAGCGAAACCGCGCCAGGGGAAGCGCCGCAGGGCCTCATGCTCGAACCGCCTGAGCTGAACGCCAAGACGTTCTTTGTGGTCACGCAGGAGGCGCCGCCACTGGACGACAACCGCCGCGCCACCCCCAACACCGTAAATGCACAGGTCACCAGCTCGCAAGACACGAGCGACGCGGGCGGCGGCACACGCGTCCGCCGCTTTCAAGCCATCGTGAACACCGCGCCCCTCAGTGGCGCGCCCCCGCCTGGCGACTTCCTGGACAGCGCCATCAACCCGGCGCTCAACGCGCGCACCCTGGAGCAACTGGCAGATTTGTTACCCAAAAGGTGACCTTGGTCACACAATTTTACAATTGTGGCACCCATTGCACAGGGGAACAGGTATAATGCGCGCGCTATTCACTCAGCTTGATTCCAAGGAGAACAATCAATGCTTACTCGTAAAACTCTCTCCCTGACCCTCTCCGCACTGGCGACCAGCGTAATGCTGTCCGGCACCGTGCAGGCTCAGGAATTGCTCGACAACCGCCCTAACGTCTATGGCGGCACCGTTGGCTACTTCTTCGACAAAGAATGGGACCAGAAAAATGACTGGGGCTGGACGATCGGCGGCGAAGCCCCCATTGGCGAGCGCTGGAGCCTGAACCTCGAGCAGTACAACCTTAACTCCTCACGCGACATAAAGCCTGGCGACGGCAAATTCACCCTGGCCCGCCTGGGTTTGAACTACCACCTGGAGCCAGTTTCCGGCTGGCAGCCCTACCTGAGCGCAGGCGCTGGTTACGCCCGCCAGAAAAACAACAGCTTTATCGTTGACAATGAAAGCGACGGTTCCTTCGACTTCGGCGTGGGCACCAAGCGTTTCCTCACCGACCACCTGTTCCTGCGTGGCGATGCCAAAGCCATTTACATTTCCAACCGCGGTTACTGGGATTACGCCCTGGGGTTGGGCCTGGGTTACGCCTTCGGCCCGAAACCGGCCGTAGCAGCGCCGCCGCCGCCACCCCCTCCCCCGCCGCCCCCCCCCCCACCGCCGCCTCCGCCGCCGCAGCCAACTCGTGTCACGCTATCGGCTGACGCGCTGTTCGACTTCGACAAGGCTACGCTGCGCCCCGCGGGCCGTCAGAGCCTCGACGTGCTGGTGGAATCGCTGCGCGGCTTCCAGTACGAAGTGCTGATTGTTGACGGCCACACCGACCGCATCGGCTCCGATGCGTATAACCAAAGGCTGTCCGAGCGCCGCGCCACCAGCGTGCGCGACTACCTGGTTCAAAGCGGCATCCCCGCCGCCGACGTTCGCGCTGCCGGCCACGGCAAGACGATGCCCGTCACCACCCTGGAACAATGCCGCGGCCAAGCCGGCGCTGCACTGATCGCCTGCTTGCAGCCAGACCGCCGCGTGGAAGTGGAAGTCTCCGGTACACGCAATCCGTAAGGCAACGCGCAGTACGCTACAAGAAGAACCCCCGCAATGCGGGGGTTTTTTTTGGCATAGCTAAGCTATGGTTTATGACTCTTGGCCTAAAAAACGATAATTATTTGACTGAGCTACGGCACATTCGCAATTTTCCTGGACGCAAGACCGACATGGCCAACTGCCAGTGGCGGCGGCTCATTCGTGCAGCACATGCAAAAAGCGCGGAGCCGCATGAACATCAAGTTTCATGGGAATTCATTTCCTACCGCCGCGTGGCCCCTTGAAAGCGCCTTTCGCAACAAAAGCTTTACCGCGCTCAGCCTGCCATGGCGGCTTGGCTTTGCGCTCTGGCGGTATCAGTTGATGCTCGCCGTCGCCAATCAAATCGCCGCGGCCCATGGCCAAGAGCGCTTCGCGCAGCAGCGGCCAGTTTTCCTCATCGTGGTAGCGCAAAAATGCCTTCTGTAAACGCCGCTGTTCCAATTTTTTGGCGATGAACAGCTTCTCGCTTTTGTAATGCAGTTTCTTCAAAGGGTTGCGGCCGGAGTAGTACATGGCGGTGGCCAGTGCCATCGGCGAGGGATAGAACGTTTGCACTTGATCGGGTTTGAAGCGGTTGCGCTTGAGCCACAGCGCAAGGTTCATCATGTCTACGTCGCGCGAACCCGGATGCGCGGCGATGAAGTAGGGAATCAAATACTGTTTTTTACCGGCTTGCGCCGAATAGCGTTCAAACAAGCGTTTGAACTCATCATAGTGGCCGATGGACGGCTTCATCATTTGCCCCAGCGGCGCCTCTTCACTGTGTTCCGGCGCGATCTTGAGGTAGCCGCCGACATGGTGCGTCACCAGTTCCTTGATGTAATCCAGATCGCGCAGCGCCAAGTCGTAACGTAGGCCCGAGGCAATCAATATCTTCTTGATGCCGCGCAATTGCCGCGCCTTGCGGTAGAGCTGCGTGGTTTGGCTGTGATCGGTTTTCAGGTGCTTGCAGATGGTGGGAAACACGCAGGACAAACGCCGGCAACGCTGGCCGATGGCCGAATGTGCTTCTTTGCACACCAGGCCATACATGTTGGCCGTGGGGCCGCCGAGATCGGAAATCACGCCGGTGAAACCCGGCACTTGATCGCGGATCTTCTCCACTTCGTTGAGAATGGATTGCTCCGAACGGCTCTGAATCACGCGGCCCTCGTGTTCGGTAATGGAACAAAAGGTACAGCCACCAAAGCAGCCGCGCATGATGTTCACCGAGGTCTTGATCATGTCGTAGGCCGGAATCTTGGCCTCGCCATAGCGCGGGTGCGGGCGGCGCTGATACGGCAGATCGAACACGCCGTCGATCTCCGGCGTTTCCAGCGGCAGCGGTGGCCGATTTACCCAGATTTCCTTGCTGCCATGGCGCTGCACCAGAACCCGGCCATTGAACGGGCTGGCTTCCTGATGCAGTACGCGCGAGGCGTGGGCGTAAAGCACCGGATCGTTCGATACTTTCTCGAACGACGGCAGGCGCACATAGGTGCGCTCCACCTCGAGCGCATGGTGATGCTGCAAGGGCAAGGGGATGATTTTTACCGGCGCCGGGGCATCAGCTGCGGCAGGATTATTGTCTGTTTGGTTGTAAACGTATTCGTAGGGATTTGGCATCTTGTCGAGCCTGCCCGGCCAATCGACGCGCGTGGAATCGATTTCGGTCCAGCCACTGGGCAGCGCGTCGCGCAGCACTGTGGTGCCGCGAATATCGCGCAGTTCATCCAGGCGCTTACCCTCTGCCAGTGCGTGCGCCACTTCGGCAATCGCGCGCTCGGCGTTGCCGAACAGCAGCAGGTCGGCGCCGGAATCGATCAGCACCGATTTACGAATTTTGTCGCTCCAATAATCGTACTGCGCGATGCGGCGCAGACTGGCCTCGATGCCGCCGATCACGATCGGCACGTCTTTATACGCCTGGCGGCACAATTGGCTGTACACGATCACCGCGCGGTCGGGGCGCTTGCCGCCTTCGTCGTTGGGCGTGTAGGCATCGTCGCTGCGCAGGCGCAGATCGGCGGTGTAGCGGTTGATCATGGAATCCATGTTGCCGCTGGTGACGCCAAAACAAAGATTGGGTTTGCCCAGCGCCATGAAATCATCCGCCGACTGCCAGCGCGGCTGCGCAATGATGCCGACGCTAAATCCCTGCGCTTCGAGAAAGCGGCCAATCACCGCCATGCCGAAACTGGGATGGTCCACATACGCATCGCCGGTAACGATGATGATGTCGCAGCTATCCCAGCCGAGTTGCTCCATTTCCGCGCGCGACATCGGCAGAAACGGCGCTGGCCCGAAACACTCGGCCCAATACCGGGGATAACTGAAAAGCGTGCCGCTCTCTTCGGAACGGGTGCTGGCACGTTCAGGCATGAGAGGATGCGTCAGTCCGGCACGCCGTGCGAACGCGGCGTGAACTGGATGGGAAACGGCGCGACATTGTCGCCCTTGCTGATGGTGGCCACGCCTTCCTTCTCTACTTCATCAATACGGATGATGGCCTGCAAGGGAATGAAGCTGCGTTTGACGCCGCTGAATTCGGTTTTGAGCTTCTCTTCGCCCGGATCCACGACCACCTGGTTGCGTTCGCCGAACACCAGATCCTCGATTTCGATGAAGCCCCAGAGGTCGCTCTGGAACACGCCCTGGCAGTAAACCTCGTAAACCTGCCCTTTATTGAGGAAGGTCACTTTGTATAACTCTTTGATATCTCTTATCTTGTTCATTTCGGTTGGCCCAGCGAAGAGACTGTGGTGTTTGGATGCGGTTTCAAGATATGGGGGAGCCGCCCCACGATTGCAAGTTTAGCGCGCCGCCGTCCAAATTCCTTCCAAGGCCCGGCTGCATGTATAATTCGCGGTCTTTTCAAGCGCTTGGCTTGCCCAGCCGCCACTTTCAGCCTCATGTCCGATAGCGCCTCACACTCACCTGCACGCAAAGTCTTCATCGTCACCCACGGCTGTCAGATGAACGAATACGATTCCTCGCGCATGATCGACCTCTTGCGTGAGCAGCGTGGCATGGAAATCACCCACAGCGCGGAAGACGCCGACGTGCTGCTGCTCAACACCTGCTCCATCCGCGAAAAAGCCCAGGAAAAAGTCTTTCACCAACTGGGCCGCTGGAAAGAACTGAAAGCGCTCAAGCCCGCCTTGAAAATCGCCGTGGGCGGTTGTGTGGCCAGCCAGGAAGGCGCCGAAATCGGCAAGCGCGCGCCCTACGTGGATGTGGTGTTCGGCCCGCAAACCTTGCACCGCCTGCCGGAACTGCTCGATACCGCGGCCGCGCCCTGCATCGACGCCGCTGGCAAGCACCTCAAACGCGGCCCGGTGGTAGACATCAGCTTCCCCGAAATCGAAAAATTCGACCGCCTGCCCGAACCCAGCGTGGAAGGCCCCAGCGCGTTTCTCAGCATTCAAGAAGGATGCAGCAAATATTGTGCGTTTTGCGTGGTGCCCTACACCCGCGGCGAGGAAGTGAGCCGCCCGCTCGACGATGTACTAGCCGAAGCCGTGCATCTGAGCAGCCGCGGCGTGCGCGAGTTGACGCTGCTCGGGCAAAACGTCAACGCCTATCGCGGCCTCGACTTTGAGGGGCGTGTCACCGATTTCGCCACGCTGCTCACGTATTTATCCGCCATCGACGGCATCGAACGGCTGCGCTACACCACCTCGCACCCACTCGAATTCAACCAAAATCTGATCGACGCCTACGCCACCTTGCCCAAACTGGTGAACCATCTGCACCTGCCGGTGCAAAGCGGCTCCGATCGCATTCTGGCGGCGATGAAGCGCAATCACACTGCGCTCGAATACAAGAGCATCATCCGCCGTCTGCGCGCGATACGCCCGCAGCTGTGCATTTCGTCCGATTTCATCGTGGGCTTTCCGGGCGAAACCGAACAAGACTTCGCCGACACCATGAACCTGATCGCAGAGGTGGGTTTCGATCACAGCTTCAGCTTCCTCTACAGCGCCCGCCCCGGCACACCTGCCGCGGAACTGCGCGACGACACACCCGAAGCGGTGAAAAAACAGCGCTTGCTGCTGCTGCAAGCGCGCATTCAGCAGAACGCGCTCTGCATCAGTGAAGCCATGGTGGGATCGGTGGAAAAAGTCCTCGTCACCGGCTACTCCAAGAAAGACCCTGGCGAACTCGCAGGCCGCACCGAAAACAATCGCATCGTTAATTT
>JAIRJU010000212.1 GCA_031260485.1 Pseudomonadales bacterium
ACACTGCAAGAAGCCGACGCCTGGTTGGCAAAACTGGAAGCGGGTGAGGACGCGGAGATTCCAGCGTGCCACACCTAATTTGGACGCCGCGAGCACTCGCAGACGTTCAACGGCTTTACCGCTTCCTCTCTCTGAAGGACACCAACGCTGCGCGTCAGGCCGTGAAGGCAATCCGTGGCGGAATCAAAATCCTGGCGCATCAGCCACACAGCGGACGGCCAGTTGAGGACATGGACGCCGAATTTCGAGAGTGGCTAATTTATTTTGGCAACAGCGGTTACACAGCCCTGTACCGGCTCGATGATGATAAGGTCAGCATCTTGGCGGTCAGACACCAAAAAGAAGCAGGATTCTGACCGCTCGTCGATTCCTATTATCCGAGCATGGTAGGATGCAATACGCCTGTCATGGGTACTTCGCTTGATGCTGAATACCGGGCCAATGGCCGCAGACACGCCATGTGACACACGGAGAACCGAGATGAGCGAAGCAAGCTTTACCTTTCGCGTCGATGAAAGCCTGAAAGCGGAGTTCACCCAAGCCGCAAAGACCCATGACCGCACAGGTGCTCAACTTCTGCGTGACTTCATGCGTGATTTCATCCAGCAGCAACAGGAGGCAGCCGAGTATGACGCCTGGTTCCGCCACCAAGTACAGAGCAGCCTGGATTCCGCCAACGCCGGTCGCCTGGTGCCGGCAGCCGAGGTTGAAGCCAAATTTTCCGCTCGTCGCGCCGCCACTCGCCGCCGGCTTGAAGCCTCCAAATGATGGAACTGCGCTGGACGCCCGAAGCCATCCAAAACCGTGAAACGATCTATGACTACGTCGAGGCCAACAACCCAATAGCCGCTCTGGCGCTTGATGAGTTGTTTGAAGAGAAAGCAGGTCGCCTAGTCGATCACCCTGACCTTGGTCGGCCCGGTCGCGTCGCTGGCACCCGCGAGTGGGTAGCGCATCAAAACTATATCCTGGTCTACGACGTAGCCGGTGACATGGTTCGAGTACTGCATGTTTTACACGCCTCGCGGCAATGGCCGCCTCAGAGCACCTAAAACACAATTCTCTGTGTGAGAGTCGTCGCAGCCGATGCAATCCTTGAAGCCTTACTCAGCCAGAGCGCCCCGGACGTTTACGCCCCGGCGCGCCGCCCTGCCGCGCACGCGGTGGCGATGGCGCTGATTCAAGTTCGCTGCTGGCGCTTTCCAGCACGGTTTCCGCCGTTGCTGTGTCCAGCAGCGGTGCGCCAACCTGCGGCGCTGCCGCTGCGCGTTGCCGCAGCCCTCTGGCCACCAGATGGTGGAGAATGCTGAGCACTACCGCCGCGAGCACGGCGCCAGTGAGCCCTACCGCCAGTTGCGCCAGCGCGGCAACGCCCGCATCCGCGGTGCGGCCAATGGTCAAGGTGTCGAGGGTGAACACGATCAAAGCGGGCGCCAGCACCGCAGAATCGCCCGCCGTTACCGGCGCTGGCATGAACATCACGGCCAGCAACAAGCATTGCAGCAGATACGCCAGTTCAAGCCGCAGATAGCGATACAGCACCCGCCAACTCAACAGGCTGAAAACGACGCCAGCGCCGATGTAGAGGCTCCAGGCGTGCTTATAGCTTTCAGAATCCATGACAGGCGTTCCTGGGTATGAACGAAGGCGTCATTGTATAGAACCGCTATCAACCCGCCCACTGCACGATGTGTTCATCCAAGCCTTCTTCGTGTACGAAATCCTCGGAAATCACTCGGCCTGTGATGGTGTTGCCGCTGTGCTGCATCGCCTGGCGCGAACCGGTAATCAAGGGATGCCAGATTGGCAGCGGCTTGCCATCGTGCAACAGGCGATAAGCGCAGGTGGATGGCATCCACAAGAGATCATCGAGTTCGTCTGGCCGCAGCTTCACGCAGGTGGGCACCAGGCGCTGGCGCTTGGCATACACCGTGCAGCGGCATTTCTGTTGATCGAGGTAGCGGCACACCACGCGCGTGTAGTGGATCTGGCCAGTATCGTCATCTTCCAATTTCAGCAGGCAACATTTGCCGCAGCCATCGCACAGCGACTCCCACTCCTGCGTGCTCATCTCGCTCAGTGTCTTGCTTTCCCAGAACGGGCGTTCTTGATCCATGGTTAATCTCCGTCACACAATTGCGTGGGAAATTTATCCGGCGGCAATTGCAGGTAATAGCCACGCTCGCGGATCGCCGCCAGCACGTCCACCGCCTTGGCGCGCGCCAGCGTGCGCGTAGGATGCAGAGCGAATGTGAGCACTTCGCGCGGCGGGCCGAAGCGGGCCAATAGCGCCTCGGGCACACGCGCCAAACCCTCGCGGCGTTCGACATACAAATACAAATCCGCCTCATGGCGGCTGCCGTATACGGTGCAAAGCACATTTTGCGCGCTCATGGCGTGCTCACCGGTGCGGCGGCGCCCGCCAAGAGTTGCTTGAGATCATCGAGCACCAGTGGTGCGCGCCAGCCCAGCAGTTCTTGCGGCACTTCGAGCGCGCTGGCAGGCGCTTGCGTCTGTGTTTCAAGGGCATAGTAAAGCGCCAGCAGCAGCCGCTTGCGCGCCAGGATTTCATCGGGAAGATCGAGCGCCGCGGCGCGCACGTTGATGTAGTCCTGCGCGCGGCGCAGGCGCGCCTGCTTGCCTGGATTCAAGGGTTTGGGCAAAGGCGGCGGACAGTCCGCCTCCGGCAAGTGTCTTGCCTCTTGTAGGAGTTCCAGCACCTGATCGCCTTCAAAGCGGATGAAATTGTCGCTCACTTCCTCAATGGCGCGCAGTTGCATCCGGGTGGCGGGCAAGACGCTGGCGATGCCATACAGCGCCGTGTCCTTGAGAATCCAATTGCGCGGCTTGTCGCGCTTGCGCGCGCGCTGCTCACGCCAGGCGGCCAGCCGTTGCAAGGCCGCACGCTGCTGCGGCCCGAACTGCCAGGCGCCTTTGAAGCTGAGGTAGTAAGCGCTGAAATCAGCGTTTATTTCCGTGTCGTACTGATGCACCAGGCGCGCGCAATCCTCTTGTAGCCAATGCAAGTGGCCTTGCTGGCGCAGGCGCTCACATTGACGCTCCCACAGCGGCAACAAATACGCCACATCGAGCGCGGCGTAAGTCAATTGCTCCGCCGACAAGGGCCGCTGCAACCAATCGGAGCGCGTCTCGCCCTTGGGCAGTTCGATGCCCGCGTGCAGTTTCACCAGGTTTTGATAACTGATGGCGCTGGCTTCGTTGAGAAAGGCGGCGGCAATCTGCGTGTCGTAGAGCGGCGCCGGCATCACGCCGAGACACACCTGCAATACCAGCAAATCTTCGGAACACGAATGCAGCACCTTGACCACCTGAGGGTCGCGCATGACAGCGCGCAGCGGCTCCCAGTCGTTGATGCACAGCGGATCAATCAAGCACACGCCTTCGGCGTCAGCAATCTGGAACAGCGCCGCTTGCGGATAGAACGTGGTAACGCGCATGAATTCGGTATCGAGCGCCAGAGCGCTTTGCTGGCGCCACTGCGCGCAACACACTGCCAGCGTGGCGTCGTCGTTGATCACGCGGTACGCGATCGCCGTGGGAGAGAGCGGAAAGTTCACGCGGTGTTGTCCGTCTTGCCGGCCAGGCTCAACAACTGACGCCCGCTGAGCGAGTGCATGAGCGTGCTGCCGTCGATGTATTCAAGTTCGCCGCCCATGGGCACACCGTGCGCAATGCGGCTTACCTTGAGGCCGCGCTCCACCAACTCAGGGCGGTTGAGCTGTTCGGCGATGTACCAGGCGGTGGCCTCGCCTTCCACCGTGGGATTGGTGGCGAGAATCACTTCATGCACCGCGATGTTTTGTACCTGTTGCACCAAAACATCAATGCCCAGCGCGGCAGGGCCGATGCCGTCGATCGGCGACAAATGCCCCATCAACACGAAATAGCGGCCACGGTAAGCGGCGGTCTGTTCCACCGCGAACACATCGGCTGGGGTTTCCACCACGCACACGGTGCCGTGATCACGCGCAGGATGGCTGCAAATGCCGCAATGCTCGGTTTCAGACAAAGTGCGGCACACACAGCATTGGCCCACGCCATCCATCGCAGCGGCGAGCGCGGCGGCGAGGCGGCGCCCGCCTTCGCGGTCACGTTCGAGAAAGTGCAGCACCATGCGCTGCGCGGATTTGTTGCCAACGCCCGGCAGACGCTTGAAAGCGTCGATCAGTTGTTGAATGAGCGGACTGTAATTCATTATTGAAAATTTTATAAAACATGACGCAGCATGTAGGCTGGGTAGAGCGCAGCGAAACCCAGCTTGGAATCGGGCTGTTATGCTGGGTTTCGCTGCGCTCTACCCAGCCTACTGGTTACGTGGCTATGCTTAGAACGGCAGCTTGAAGCCCGGCGGCAAGTTGAGGCCCGCGGTCATGCCCGCCAGCGTTTGCTGGTTGTTCTCCGCCACCTTGGCCACCGCGGCATTGCAGGCGGCGGCTACCAGGTCTTCGAGCAGGGCGCGTTCGTCGCTGTAGAGCGAAGCATCAATGGCGACACGCTGCACCTCGTGCTTGCCATTCATAGTGACCTTGACCAAGCCGCCGCCCGCCTCGCCAGTGACCACTTGTTTGGCCTGTTCGGCCTGCGCTTTCTGCAATTGCTCCTGCATCTGTTGCGCCTGTTTCATCAAATTCAAAAAATCGGCCATGCGGACTCCATTACTGCCAGTGAAAAGGGTGTACCGGGTTGATGCTTTCCGGCTGGATTTGTGCGGCGAATTGCCGCAGAAATTCCTGCACCAGCGGATCGCTGCGGAACTTTTCCCGCGCCCGTTCGAGGTATTCGCGCTCCAGCCGCTGCCGCTCTTGCGCCGGGGTTTCCGTGCTGATGACGCCCGGCTGCATCCGCAGTTCCACGCTCACGTCGAAATACGCCGCAAGCGCATTCTGGATGCGCACACGATGCTCGTCATTGAACAATGTGGCCTGCTTTTCATCAAGGGTAAGGCTGAGCTGGTTGCCCTTCACCTCC
>JAIRJU010000120.1 GCA_031260485.1 Pseudomonadales bacterium
CGCACCCAAGAAAACCTCACCAAAGGCGGATTGCATGGCCGCAGCGTCAACGGACGCCGCCAGCATACGCGCCCCGTGCAAGGCATTGATTCCGATATTCGCCTGAACCGCGCTTTGTGGTTGCTGGCCGATGGCCTGCGCCAGTTGAAAGCCTGATTCCCCATGCGGCAGGGGGGCAGGCAGCAACCCCCGCCGCTTTCTTTCTTCGCTGCATTTCATCTTTTTCAGGAGTTATCACCATGAACGCGATTACCTATACCGAAGCCCAAGCCCTTAGCAACGCCACCGCCGCCGCGCCGCTGGAAGCAGCCGACCCGACCAAGAATCTGATTCTGGTTCCGCTATCGCAACTGGTGTTGCGCCCGACTGGCCGCAACGTGCGCAAGATGCCGCGCATGTCGGTTCCCGAACTGGCCGCATCCATTCAGCGCGTGGGGCTGCTGCAAAACCTGATCGTGATTCCTGCCGCCGATGGTGAGTATTACGAAGTCGTGGCCGGTGGCCGAAGATTCCAAGCCTTGAAACTGCTGGCGAAGAAACACCGCATCGGCAAGGATTGGGAGGTGCCTTGTTTGCTGGTGGCCGATGGCACGGCGCGAACCGCGAGCCTCACCGAGAACGTACAGCGCGAAGCGATGCACCCGGCAGACCAGTTTGAAGCCTTTGCCGCACTGGTGGCCGAAGGCCGACCCATCGAGGACATTGCCGCCGATTTCAGCGTTACGCCGCTGGTGGTGCAACGTCGTTTGAAGCTGGCGAATGTTTCGCCCCGATTGATGGCCGACTATCGCGCCGATACCGTCACGCTCGATCAGTTGATGGCACTTGCCATCACTGACGATCACAGCGCACAGGAACGCGCCTATTACGAAGCGCCAACGTGGCAGCGTAACCCGAGCGTGTTACGCGAACGTCTTACTGAACGCGAGATTGACGCTTACCGGCATCCGCTGGTGCGCTTTGTGGGGCTGGATACCTACGAGCAGGCAGGCGGCGCTATCCGCCGCGACTTGTTCGCGGAAGATGACGCGGGCGTGTATCTGACCGATGCCGCACTGTTGGAACGGCTGGCGCAAGACAAACTGGCGAGCATGGCCGATAAGGTACGCGCCGAGGGTTGGGCATGGGTGGACGCCGCGCCCGCTGCTACCCATGCCGACCTGCAAGCGTTTCAACGTGCGCCACGCGAACGGCGCGAACCCACGAAACGCGAAGCGCAGCGCATCGAAAAGCTGCAAGCCAAGATGCAGGAGATTGGAGAAGCCATCGACGCGGCGATTGACGCCGACGACGAGGACAGGGCCGAAGCCTTGCAGGAGGAAGGCGAAACCTTGGGCGAGCAGTTGCAGGAATTGGAGGATGGCTTGCAGGACTACAGCGCGAACGTGAAGGCCGCATCTGGTGCGATTGTCACCATCGATCGCAATGGCGAAGCCGTGATTCATCGTGGCCTGATGCGCGAAGCCGAAGCAAAGGCGCTGCGCACCTTGGAGCGGCTGCGCCAAGGTTTCGGCAATGCCGAAGGCGACGCCGCCAATGACGACGAGTGCGGCATGGCAGACGATTCCAAAGCCCCGGTCTTGTCCGATAAGCTGGCCCAACGCTTGAGCGCCCACCGTACCGCCGCGCTGCAAATCGAAATCGCCCGCCATCCGCAAGTGGCGCTGGCCGCGCTGGTGCATGGTATGGTGCAGAGCGTTTTGCATGACAACCACTATGGGCGCGACTTGCCGCTGAATGTGCGCCTGACCGTGAAAGACCGGCTCGAAAGCATGGCCCCGGACTGGCCCGACTCGCCCGCCGCCGTCGCCTTGCGTGAGATTCAACAGGCATGGCGCGGCAAGCTGCCCGAGGACAGCGCCGCGCTGTTCGCCGCGCTGCTGGCGATGGAGCAAGGCGAACTGGTGAAGCTGCTGGCCGTGTGCGTGGCTTCCACGGTTGACGTGGTGACGCCCCGCGCCACATCGCAACAACCCGGCGCGGAACTGGCGCAAGCCGTGGGACTGGACATGGCCGCATGGTGGAAGCCGAACGCGGAGGGATATTTCAGGCACGTATCTAAGGCTGCAATTCTGCAAGCCGTGGGCGAGTTCGCGCCGAATGAAGTATCCCGGCTGGCGAAACTCAAGAAGGCCGACATTGCCAGCGAAGCGCAAAGGCTGGCCGATGGCACGGGATGGATGCCCGCCATGTTCAAGACCGAAGGCCCGCAGGACAGAGCGGAAATCAATAGTACGGAAACCGCCGCCGCAGATGAACCCGCCGAGGCATTAGCCGCCTAACCCTTGCAGCCAGCCATCGCCCCGGTACACGCCGGGGCGATGGTTTTCAAAAATCCGGGCGCGGCAGTGGCCGCGCCCGGTGTTCAAACCCGCAGCCGAATGGCCGCGCCGGCATAAGCGGCGCGGCCATTCGGCTGCAACCCCTCACGCCTTCGCGCCCGTGGCGCTGCGCGCTTTGCTTGCCTCCAGGGGAAAGCCCTGCGGGCTATCCCCGCCGCGCTTGGCTTGGCGCCCCTCGATACCGCTGACCCGATTGCATCGGATCAGCGAAATCACCGCCCCGCCGCGATCGCGGCGCGGCGATGGCTTCATGGCTTGCTGCGCGACCAGATCAAGTTGTAAGTGCCATCCTCGATGCCTGCGGTTCATTGCCTGGTCGTCACGAAGGATGGTTCACAGACACGCCGCCCGATCCCGCTGATTTTTCCACGCCGCGCCGAAACCATTGCCTGCCGCCTGCACGCAAAAATCAGGGGCGCGTTCACGCCCTGTCATTGGGGTTTGGCCTTCTCCGTGTCAGCGTGCGCAGCGAGCCGATGAAACGCTGATGCGGGGATGCCGAGTTCGCCATGTTTCCTTTCGCAAGCGGTTTGCGCCCATCGCGTCCTTGTTTTGTTGTGAATCCTGGCGGGGCGCGGCTGCGCCTCGGGCTTCTGCGGCTGCAACCTTCCAGCAAAAATAATTTCCCCTGCGCGCAAGCGCGCATTCCTCGCGGGCCAAATTATTTTTGCTTCCAGGTGCTCCACGATGTTCCGCCCGCAAGCGGTGCAGCCAGCCCGTCCCCCGCCGACCGGATCACAACAAGGACGCGATAGGCGCGAACCTTGTTCAACCGAAAGGAAATTTCATCATGGCAAACATCGGCACCTTCACCGCTCAGAACGACGGTTTCATCGGCTCGCTGCGCACGCTGACGCTCAACGTCAAGGCCAAGCTCATCCCCAACGACAAGGCGGGCAAGGACAGCGCCCCCGACTTCCGCGTGCTGGCGGGTAACTGCGAAATCGGCGCGGCGTGGAAAAAAATCAGCAAGACCGAACGGCCTTACGTGTCCGTGACTCTCGACGATCCTTCGTTCCCGGCAACGATCTATGCCCGGCTGATCGAGGAAGGCGAAGGCACGTACAACTTGATCTGGTCGCGCAGCAACCCCCCGGCGGCATGATTGCCGCCGCGCCCCGCCATCGCGGCGGGGCGCATTGCTTCGCGCCTTCGGCGCTCCGCTTTCCCGAAACGCCTATGCCCCAGCACCCTGGAGCCGGGTTTCCGTCTCCGTCATCAGCACGGCGGTACTGCATTCCAGCGCGTCAGCGATCTTGAAAATGATCGCCAGCGTCGGCGCATGTTCGCCGCGCTCGACCTTGCCCATGTGCGAACGCTCGACACCAGCCAGATTCGCCAGCATCTCCTGCGCGATACCGCGCTCGGTGCGCAGCGCGCGCACCGCCGCGCCGAAGGCTTGAGCCAGTTCGGCGTCGAAGGTGGTAGCGCCAGCCGGACGGCCACGCTGGACGGTGCGCTTCTGCATAGACAGAAGCGTCGATTCGAGGCACAATTAAAACCACGTTATCTTTAACTCATTCATTGAATTCCCCCCTGTTTTGTGCTTTTACAGAAACCCGCATTGGCGGCTTTCCTCAAAGCAGTGGAGCCGCAATCGTGCTTTTGATGACATAGGCCAAAGCGGTTTTACGCTTTCGCGCTTCTAATGATTCGATGGAAAGCGCATCCGTGCTTTTCCACGGAAACACAGAGCCAGAACGGCGCATTCAGTCTTTTTCAGTCTGACTCAAGACCGCTACGGTCTGAATCGGCACTCTTGCGCCAAGCTGATATAGCCCTGACTGAATGAGACATGGTGTATGACGTGTTTTGAGGCAGGGTGATGGACGCTGCGCCCGTTTCCGCATGGTGCAGCCGTCGCACCCGGACGGTTCCCCTCGTTGGAGTCCATCGGCCAAACCTTGCCAGCTTACCGCCTTGATGACGATTCACCGATGACGCCGTAGCTCCGCCTTTCGATGCCCGTGGCGACGTTCCTGCCAACAGGAGGTCGCGTCATGGCCGATCGGAGCGCCGAACATTGGTATCCCACCGCCGCGTATCTGTACGTGCTGTATTTGGATGGCCCCGCGCTGGCGTGGGAATACCTGCGCCGCAATCCCGATTACCGGCTCGACTGGCTGCGCCGTCATCGCCGGTCGGATGCGGCGCAAAGCTGGGGCTTGCGCCTTTGGGAAGATCCGTCGCGGGATGCGCGTGACGCGCATCCCGCCTGGTTTCTCGATCACGACAGCGTGATCCAGCTCTACCCGGATGCCAGCCCGCCACCCGATGCCAAGACCTTCGACTTCTGGCGCATCCCCGGTCGCAAACACCTGATCCACGATGGCCGCCGCCTGATACTGGTGGCGCACTGGCCCGGCCACTGCGCCCGGTTCGCGCTGGCCGATAACCTCGTGGATGGCATGGCGTTCGTCTATGCCGTTCGGGTCGGTGCCGCGCCTCACGCACGTTCCCGCGCGCCGGACATGCCAGCCTTCACCGCAACGGCCACGCCTGCGGCGATGGCCCGCGGTCGGCCTACGCCGGCTGCGCTGCTGGAATTGCACACCGTGCAGGCGCTCGACGCGACCCTCGCGGGCGCGTCCTTGCGCGAGATCGCCGAAGGCTTGTTCGGCTCGGATGCCGTCGCCGGCTGGTACGCCGACGGCGGTTTGCGCTCGCGCGTGCGCCGCCTGGCGCAGCGCGGCCAATCGCTGATGCGCGGCGGCTACCGTCGTCTAGCACAGATCGAATGACTTGAGAAGGGTCGTTTTGCGCGCACGGCAAAACGACCCTCCCCGCAACGCATCGTTATCTTGAGACTGCCTCCATCCGGTCGCGCTGGTGCGGCTGGTGTTTTCAACCGATGGAGGCTCACTCAATGCGTCCCGCTCCCTTGCGGCCT
>JAIRJU010000168.1 GCA_031260485.1 Pseudomonadales bacterium
TCTTCCTTCGCTGGGCCTGTCGCAAACGCAGAACTTTGGCACGGCGACACCATCGGTGGATGACATCATCAATGGCCTCCAAAGCAATGGCGGCGATTCCGCTACTGGGGATCTGCGCACCCGTTCGGTATATTCCGGCGCGCTACTGGAAGGATCCGCAAGCCTGCCCGTGCAGCCTCCACCAGCGCGGCCTTCCATTTCCATGCAGGTGCAGTTCGCGTTCAATTCCGACCAGATTGCCGACGCCTCGCGCGCCCAGGTGGATAATCTCGCCGCCGCCTTGAGCTCCAAGGAATTGCAAGGCGGTGTGTTCACGGTGGTAGGCCATACCGATGCCGTGGGCGCGGATGATTACAACATGGCGCTGTCGTGGCGCCGCGCCGCGTCTGTCAAGGCGTATCTGGTTGCGCATGGCGTGGACCCGAGCCGCCTCACCACCTTGGGCAAGGGTAAAACCGATTTGCTCAATAAAGCTGATCCAAACGCGGCGGAAAACCGCCGGGTTGAAATTGTTGCTGGCGGGATTTGAGACGGATTGACGGACGCGGCGGATTGACGGAGGCGAAGACCTCATGGCCAAGCATGTCGTCAATGGCGCGACGCTCCAATGCAGTTGCTCGATGCCCACCGGCATAGTGCTGCCGCCGCCACCGCCAGATGCGCCGCCGCCAGACCCGGACGCCCCGCCAGAGTTGCCAAGCCCGCTGCCACCGATGGGCACCGGCCCGCTGACCGTGCTGCCGGTGCATCGTATGTTGTCGTCGAATCAGCCAGCGGCCAACATCATGGACCATGTGCCCTTGGTCAATATTCCTTCCTTTGGCATGTGCATCAGCCCGAGCAGCCCGAGCGTGATCTCCGCCACCTCGGCGGCCCTGGGCGTGTTCACCCCCTTCGCCTGTATCCCGAAAACCCCAGCGCCCTGGACCCCAGGCTCACCCACCGTCCTTCTGGACGGTATGCCCGTGCTGAATGACACCTCCACCTGCATGTGCATCGACGGCGGCACCATATCGGTCGTGGCGCCGGGGCAGGCTACGGAGATAGTGCCGTAGGGGCATGCGTCCCGCGCTCGCTGACAGCTCTTCAATCGTGCCGATTTGTTAGAACGCGGGAGATAGTCTACCTTTACTTGCGTCTTACTCTCCGTTTTATTCCTAAAGAGGTGCGCCGTGGCTGATGCGCAAGAGCGATTGGTAGCCGTTGTTTCGACGAAGGGGCAGGTGATCCTGCCCAAAGCGATCCGCGATCAGCGGCATTGGGCGAGTGGAACACGTCTGGTGGTAGAAAACACGGCTGATGGCGTGTTGCTCAGGCCCATGCCGGTGTTTCCACCATCCAGCATCAAAGCGGTTTTTGGCTCGCTCGGATACAAAGGAGCGCCCTTGTCGATTGAGGATATGCACGCCGCGATTGTGGTGGAGGCAAAGCGGCGTGCGCGCGATTGATACCAATCAACCTGTGTCAAGGTTCTATCATTTCTTCCTTCACGTTACATTCAATTCGACGGGCGTGTGCCTGTATACCGAAACACCAGCGCCCTGGGCCCCAGGCTCACCCACCGTCCTTTTGGATTGAATGACACCTCCACCTGCATGTGCATCGATGGCGGCACCATATCAATAGTGGCGCCGAAGGCTGGAACAGATGATGCTTGTTGTAACAACAAAAGCGTATTAACGTCGCCTTATGCAAACGATATTTGAATGGGACCCGAAGAAGGCGGAAAGCAACTATAAGAAGCACCATGTGAGTTTTGAGACGGCGGCCCGCGTTTTTCTCGACCCATTTGCATTCGTTGAGCAAGACCGCATCGAAAACGGGGAATACCGTTGGCAAACCACGGGTCTTGTAGACGGTCATCTGTTGCTACTGGTGGTCCATACCGTTCAGTTCGATGAGAATGACCAGAACGAAGAAGCCGCCGAAGTTATCGAAATAATTTCAGCGCGACATGCTGACCCGAGAGAGAGGAAGCGCTATGAGCAAAATTATTCGCTATGAAATGGATTTGAATAACCCGCCGCCGCTGACAGACAAGCAGAAGGCCGAAATCAAGGCTCTGGCCGCGATGCCTGATGACCAGATCGACTACAGCGACATTCCGCCGCTTGATGATGCGTTCTGGAAAAACGCCGTGCGCAATCCGTTTTATAAGCCCACCAAAACATCAACCACTGTGCGGGTTGATTCTGATGTGTTGGTATGGCTCAAGCGCCAAGGCGGTGGCTATCAAACACGGCTGAATGCCATCTTGCGTGATGCCATGTTGCGCTCACAGAAGGCCCCAAAAACACAGCAGGCGCGTGCGAAATGACAAGCGATAGCGCAGCATCGTTCCAGATACCGGCGGCTTGACGCTAGCCTCGAAACCGCCCCGCTGGATTACTGGGTAGTCATGATCGGCTATGGCCTGCTGGGTGTTGGCATGTTCGGCAGCGCCATCAAGTGCTTTCTGGCGTTCTGTCAGGAAGAGCGCGGCGCAGAGACGCCGCGCTCATAAGCCCTCAGTGTGAGATTCCCACGCGGCCACACAGAACGATGGGGTGGTCCGTCGCACCAGCAAGCCACTGACGACCTGCGGCGTAAAGACCTTCGACCTGCGGCCCTTTGAGCCCCGGCATGTCCTTCTTCACATTGAAGCCGAGCCTGGTTTGCAGATAGGCCAGGTGACGATAGCCTTCCGGAAAACTCTGCAACAACGCTGGATCGAGTCGCGGCGGGTTGTGCGGGTCGCAGGGCGTGATCCAATCCTTCTCGTAGATCGGCTGACGATGCACGAAGCCCCACTTGCCCTTGCGGCGCTCGAAGAAATCGAAGAAACGGCCATTGCAGGTGACATCGCACATCACGCCTTCCACCGGCGCGCGCTGCATGATCATCATCTTGGTCTGCGCGGTCGCCCGATCGCCGCTCACATCCGAGGTGTGGGCGCCATGAAAATGCAGAATGGATGTTGCGCCCTTCTCAAAGCTCATCTTGCGCATGGCGACGAACTCATCAGCGTTACCCTGCGTCCAGGTGGCCATCATCCGCCCATCGTCGTGCCATACGGCGCGAAACCGCTCCCAATCAAAGCCGCCATCGGAATAGATGATCCAGTCGTCGACGAGTTGGCGAATAGTCAGTTTGTCGAGAAGCTCAGCGTTCATCCGGGTTTTCCTGTTTTGTCATTGGTCGAATGACTGAATTCTATAACCATTTCTCATCCCTGCCGCAATGTTTCCAGCCCGTAGGGGTTTACCCCGCCAAAATACAAACCCTACTCACCGGGACGCAAGTCGGCAGCGTGGCGCTGCATGGGCCTCTCCTAAATCATGGTTTTCTGGAGCTATCTGCGGCGGGAAAAGGCTTGAGCGGGGCAGCTTTGAGGGCAGCAAAGAGCCATTCGGCCACTTTTTCTCCGAAGTCGTCCTGATCAGAAAAAGCATCATTATGGCGAGTTTCGATATCAATGGCGATATTTTTATAAACGAAAAAACGTAGTTCTTTATTTTGGGTTTCGGCACAGGCGGTACCGACTTTATTACTGCAAGCAACCCAAGGTAGTTCCCACATGCTTGACGATTTAGCTTTTGCAAAAAACCAGCGCTGCGCACATTCGTAGTCATCACAAACCTTGGCTGTTATAACAGCGCTGCTGCCTGTCCCTTTTATGCCCCACCGATAGTAATAATGCTCTCCTAGATAATCGTCCCTAGAAAAAGACCAGTCATTACTGTCAGGCCACTCTTTTATGAATTCTGGTGTCTCCAGCTTTCTAAAATCAATTTCGACAAGTCCGTCACGATCTTCGCCTCTAATGGCTTCATCGTAGCTAATTTTTTGCTTGAATTGGTCCAATCTGGCATTGGGGTCGAAAGTGAATTCCATTGTAGGCTCCGCAAAGCTTGATGAGCAGAAAAAAAATACTAATCCGTACAGCAGAGGAAATAATAGTGTTTTAATCATGACACTGAGGTAACACCGGGAGTGGTTTGCGTGGTTGTCAATAGATAGTCCAAGTAGGCAGCGGAAGAGTTTAACCCAACAGTACGGCTGGTATCGATTGATGCATCCAAATAGGAACGCAAGCTCTCCATTTCATTGTGCGGCCCAGCACAGGCATCGCGAATGTAAATGCTCACATTGGTTTCCACAAAAGCATGATTACCGAATGGTTCTCTATCAGGGTCATTATCAGCAACGACAGGGCTGCTTCCAAAAGGATTGTTGCAGGGGCCAACGCCAACTAAGTTTGTGGTCTTGATGTAACCGAACGGTTCTTGATATTTCCATTTCACTTCTACCCCAAGACAACCAGAGAATGCCTGTACCGCAGCCGCTTGATCGTAACAGTTGACAATGGTTAGCGGCACATTGTTTGGATTCGTTTTTTTGATGTAATCGAAAAGTGTAAAATTTCCGCCCAGTTCGGATGACATAAATCTAGCCATCCCATCTTTTGTGTCATAAGTCATCCCGTGCTCAGAATGGCAATACGCTGTGACCTTGGCGGAGATGTCATCAGGCTGCTTCAACCCGGCCACGCCGGCCTTTTTGAACATCAGGCGCATTGCTTCAACCCATACACCGGTTGAGTAAAACGCCATCGGCTTGTCGTAAATCACAAAGGCTTCCAGGCGAGGCGTGTTTTCGATGGGCTTCAAACCACGATTATGCTCCTCTGGAATTGCTTGCAATGTTATATCGCCTTCGATGTGCGTGAGCGCATCAGGAAGGGTGAGTTTCATTGTCAAGGTTTTGATTCCGCTCGCTATTACGAAAGATTCTGTACTTTGCATCTTCAAATCGCCAAGGCTGCCACGAACTGTGTATTTTTTGTCAGTCAGTTCGCCATCAGGATCGACAAGATGGATATTTAATTTTATTTCAGCAGTATCGGCTCCCTTGTCTTTGATGAGATAAACCCCCGGTTTTTTTGATCCCGTGTCGTAATGCTGAATCGCAATTTTTTCTTCCTCTGGAATGGTCGCGCTGGTTGCTTCGCTCCAGTGTGGCGAAGAGATAGGCTGTTTTTCTCGCGCCGCCGTGATGCCGCTTTGCCAGGTGAACTCGATTACTTTGATTTTCAGTTCATACGGAGGCTTGATTTTAACAACAAATTTATGCTTGGTATCAACGGGCTTATTGGCCTTTTTGTTATTTACGACGCCCATTTACGACCTCCTTTGAACAGAAAAATGTTGGCGCTGATGCTGTGGTTGATGGTGTAGTAAGCATTCGGTCTGCCTTAAGCTTCTTTCCAATCCTTAAGCTTCTTTCCAATCGTTGTCATCAAGATCAGGGAAACTGATTTCGCAACTGCCAGGGTCGATGCCCTTGACGCGGATGAGTCCATTTTTGTCGGAACGGCGGAACAGCACCATGCCGTTGGGCAATTTGATCTGGGCGCGCTGGCTGGCCACGGGCTTGCCTTGTTCGTCTTTCAGTTCTATTTCGATGTAATGCTTTTTCTCTGGATTTTCGGCGTTCTTGGGCTCTTCGTACTCTTGATCCACGCCGTCTTGGCCTTTGATGCCTTTACCGAAGCGATCGCCGTCAGCTGCTTTGGGCGGGTCGGGCGGGTCCGTCATTTCGAGCGTGGGCATCGAGCCGCTGCCGGGTGCGCCACCGCTATTGATCTTGACCATAGGCGCCTGGATTTCGATGCCCGCAGCGGACACATTGATAAAGCTACCGCCCACTTTGAGCGTGATCTTGCCGAGGGCTTCGATCACTACGTTACCGGTGCTGTCCAGGTAGTAGTTGCCTCCGACTTTTTCGCCATGATCGCCAGTGAAGTTTTCACCGACATCTTCATCCACCCACACCGACAAGGACTTGTTGATCGTGATGGTTCGCATACCTTCGACGCTTTGGTGGTCGTCACCGCCGATCTTGGTGTAGCTGTTGGTATCAATGCTGCCATGCAGATGGCGTTCAATTTTCTGGAAGTGATCGCGCTTGATTATGGAATGCTCATCGTTGCCGGTGAAGAACAGCGCGTTGTTATTGACACGGCGGTCAAAATTGGTTTGCGCATGAACAAAGATCTGTTCTTCGTCTTTTTTGTCTTCAAACCGAATCTCGTTGAAGCCGCCGCCATCCTTGGATGACAGCGTTTTGAGGGTGGAGCGGGTGCGGTGTTTGGGCAACTCGTAGGGCGGCATGTTTTCGCCGTTGTAGACACTGCCGGTGACGATGGGTTGATCGGGGTCGCCGTCGAGAAAATCGACCAGCACTTCGTGGCCTACGCGCGGGATGAACATCGCGCCCATCTGATTGCCCGCCCACAGTTGCACCACGCGCAGCCAGCAGGAGCTGCGGTCGTCGCGTTTGCCGCGGCGATCCCAGAAGAAGTGCACTTTGATGCGGCCATAGTCGTCGGTATAGATTTCTTCTGCGGCAGGGCCGGTAACTACGGCGGTTTGCGGGCCGCGCATACGCGGACGCGGCGTGAGCAAGGGTGGGCGATAGGGGACGCGCAGCGGAATCACGTCCAGCGCATTGTGGTAGGCGCTGGGCTGGTGCGCGTTGATGCCAAGGTTCAGGTTGTTGCTGCCTTCATGCGTGACGGCGACGATCAGATAGTGCTCGTTCAGATCAGCAATAGGATGTTCTTCCAAGGCAAAGGTATAGCCGGGCGTGATGCTGCGCACGTTGCTGTTACCGCGCAGCGTTTCGTGTTCGGCTTCTTCGGCTTCGATTTCGAGCGAGGTGATTTTGTCGCCGCGTTCGCGCTCGGTATAGCCGCCGGGGTGGCGGTAGCGTTCATAGCTCGCGTTGTCGTCGCCTTGCAGCAGCGAATCGAGCGATACCAGCAAATCGTTGGCGGGCTTGATGAAGTCGTAATCGTTGTTGGCATAGCGGCCTGTGCGCGTGGCGAAGCGGCGTTCCAGTGACGACAGCGTGTCTTCTGCCTCGGCAATCATTTCTTGATGAAAGCGCAGGCTTTGCGCTTCGACTTCGGGATAGGCGTCGCGGTCGCTGCCGTCGGTCAGCACCAGCACTTCGCGGTCTTTTTCGTGGCGAAAAAAGTAGTGAATGCCCGCGCGTTCGAGCAGCCGCGAGATGAAATTGAGCGAGGTTTCGCGGTATTGCACGCAGTACACCAGTTCAGGGTAGTAGCCGCTCTGCAAGTCCAGGTGCCATTCAAAATCAGCGAAATTGAATTCCTTGAATACAGCTTCAACGATTTGCGGAATGCTGGCCTCTTGGAAGATGCGTGAATCTTCGTGCAAGGACAGAAACCACAACCAAGGCACCACGGTGCAGGCATAGACAGTGGCTTCGCTGCTGCTGCTGGTGGCGCCTTCGTCGCCCAGGTACTCGAAGGTGGCGATCAGGCCGGTCCATTGCCGCCAGCCGCGATCGGTTTCCATGTGCAGCGTGGCGCGCTTGCCCAATAAATCCTTGGGGTTGACGGTTTCGCGTTCCGACAGCAGCCGCAGTTTGAACTCGTAAGGCTGCGACAGGCGTTCCTTGCCGTGGAAGGTTTGCACCAGCAAGGCGTCATCGCCCAGCGGCGTGCTGAGGTTGAACAATCGTTCCTTGGTCGAAATCGGCATGGCGGCCTCCGCGCGCGGCTCTGGCTATTTCAGGTCATCACGCTATCGCGTAGTCGAACGCGCCGTCGTCGCCGATGCGCGCATCGATCGTGCTGATCGGCTCGCCGCGCGCCATGAGCGTCAGCACACGGTCGGCGATGGCGGGCAGCAGCGTGCCGTTGAGGATGTGATCGATATTGCGCGCGCCGGAGTCGACTTCGGTGCAGCGCTGCGTGACAGCTTCCACCAGCGCGTCATCGTAGCTGAAGCGGGCGCCGTGGTTGGCGTGGATGCGGCGGCCAATCTTGTTGAGCTTGAGCCGCACGATGCGTTTCATATCGTCGTCGCGCAGTGGGTAGTAAGGCACCACGGTGGTGCGGCCCAGGAACGCGGGCTTGAACACGTCTTGCAGTTCGGGGCGCAAGAGGTCGAGCAGGTGTTCAACGCTGGGCAGGGCCTCTACACCACGGCAGGCGCGCATGATGAGATCGGTGCCGGCGTTGGAGGTGAGGATGATGAGGGTGTTGCGGAAGTCGATTTCGCGGCCTTCGCCGTCTTCCATCACGCCTTTGTCGAAAACCTGGAAGAAAAGTTCCAAAACATCGGGATGCGCTTTTTCGATTTCATCGAGCAGTACCACGCTGTAAGGGCGGCGGCGCACGGCTTCGGTCAACACGCCGCCTTCGCCGTAGCCGACGTAGCCGGGCGGCGAGCCTTTGAGGCTGGAGACGGTGTGGGCTTCCTGGTATTCGGACATGTTGATCGTAATCATGTTGCGCTCGCCGCCGTAGAGGATGTCGGCCAGCGCGATCGCGGTTTCGGTTTTGCCGACGCCGCTGGTGCCCACCAGGAGGAACACGCCTTTGGGTTTGCTGGGGTCTTCCAGGTTGGCGCGCGAGGTGCGCACGCGCTGGGCGATGGTGTGCAGCACATGCGCCTGGCCGATGACGCGCTCGCCCAGCAGCGTGTCGAGCTTGAGCACGGCCTCGATTTCATCGGCTACCATGCGGCCCACCGGAATGCCGGTCCAGCCGGCGATGACGGCGGCGACTGCGCTGCCATCCACCACGGCGTACATCATGGGCGAATCGCCCTGGACGGTGGCTAGCGCGGCGCGCAGGTCATTGAGGGCTTGCGCGGCGGCGGGGCGCTCGGGCGCCTCCGGCGGCAATTGTTCGATGGCATCCAGGCTTTGGCTAATCTGCGTGACCAACTGCTGCTCCTGGCTCCACTGCGCCTTGAGCGTGGCGAGCGTGGCGTCGATGCCTTGGCGCTCTTCGGCGATGGCGGTAAGGCGCGCGCTGTGATCGGCACCGCTGGCGGCTTCGCTGGCCAATTGCATCTCTTCGGCCTCCAGCGTTTCGAGGCGGCGCTGCGCTTCTTCCACCGGCGCGGGCGTCGAGTTCTGGCTGATGGCGATGCGGGCGCAGGCGGTGTCGAGCACGCTGACGGCTTTGTCGGGCAATTGGCGGCCCGCGACATAACGCGAGGACAGCCGCACGGCGTCTGTCACCGCTTCATCAAGCACGCGCACTTGGTGGTGCTTGGCCATGGCGCGCGCCACGCCGCGCAGCATGGCGACGGCTTTGGCGTCGCTGGGTTCGTCTACTTTGACAACCTGGAAGCGGCGAGTGAGCGCCGGGTCTTTCTCGAAATACTTTTTATATTCGCTCCAGGTGGTGGCGGCAATGGTGCGCATTTCGCCGCGCGCCAGTGCCGGCTTGAGCAGGTTGGCGGCATCGTTCTGGCCTGCTGCGCCACCCGCACCGATCAGCGTGTGCGCCTCGTCGATGAACATGATGATGGGTTTGGGGCTGCGCTTGACTTCATCGATCACGCCCTTGAGGCGGTTTTCAAATTCGCCTTTGACGCTGGCGCCGGCTTGCAACAGGCCCAAGTCGAGCGAGAGCACGCTGACGCCGTGCAGGATGGGCGGTACGTCCTTGGCTACGATGCGTGCGGCCAAGCCTTCAACCACGGCGGTTTTGCCGACGCCAGGTTCGCCGGTGAGGATGGGGTTGTTCTGGCGGCGGCGCGAGAGTACGTCGATCATTTGGCGGATTTCGTCGTCGCGGCCCAAGACAGGATCGAGTTGGCCGTCGCGGGCGCGCTGGGTGAGGTCGATGCAGAATTTGTCGAGATTGGGCGAGGCGCTGGGCTTGCCGGAGTTCGGGGCGGAGGGATCGGCGTTGCTGCCATCGGCGGGTGCATCGCTCATCGCCACGGCATCGCGCGCTTCGATCGAGTTGGCGGTGATGGCGTGGAAATTCTGGCGCAGGGATTCGACGTTGATGCCTGTCAGTGATTTCAACTGGGTGATCTGGCGGCGCAGGTCCTCGTCGGCCAAGAGCGCGACCAACAGATGGCCGCTGCGCACGCGGGCTTCGCCGAATTCGACGGAGGTGAACAGCCAGGCACGTTCGATCAGCTCTGGCAATTGCGGCGCCAAAGCTGGCGTGCGCGTGTTGCCGCTTTTGAAGGCGGCGAGGGCGCGGTCGAGTTCGCGTTCCAGTGTCGATTTGCTGATTTCAAACTGACGCAAGATGCGCGTGAGATCGGTGTTTTCGCTTTCGAGCAGCTTGGCTAGCAAGTGTTCGAGTTCCACGTCGTAGTGGGTGCGGGATAGGCAAAGCCCGGCGGCACCTTCCATCGCGCTTTTGCAGGTGTTGTTGAGTCGCGCGATGAGCGCACGCACATTTACCGCCATGATTGGCCTCCAGTGGCACTGAATTGAAATTGACAGGTGTAATCGGCTGACGCCGTTTTGTGGCTCTTTTTGTGGCTCGTTCCTAACCAAGTGTTCCAACCGAGCCGGGGCCGGCGCGGCGCGTGAGGATTGGCGCTGGGCGCGAGTGTGGGCGCTTCGCTGGGGATGACATTCAGCGCAATGCGCAAATCGAGTGCGAGGCCGGTCATGAAACGCGCCAGTTCCACCGCGCCATCGAGCAGGCCGCTGGCGCCGCCGCCGCGCGGAATAAGCGCATCGAAGCGGCGTCCTGACAGCGGCCCCACGCGCAGGCGCAGCGTGGTTTGGCGATCCCAGTAGCGGCTGCCCACGAGGCAATCGCGCCCCAGCGTGGCGGCGGTGCGGCCCAGCCGCGTGCGGTCGGCTGAAGGAACGCTCTGCCAGGTGCCGACACAGCTTTCGACGGTGACCGGCGCACCCAGGTAGTCGCTCATGACCTGGCTCAGCGAGCCGGCGCTATGCGGGTATTTGGCGATCAGGCCCGCGTAATAACCGAGGGCCGGCGCGGGGAGGCGCGGTGGTTTGTCCGCGGAGGGTTGGTCCACAGAGGCTGCGTCCGTAGAGGCTTTGCGGCTGTATAGCCCGGCGCGCGTCAGCCCCAGGCCCGCATACAGCTTGGGCGTGCCGAGACCCACGAGGTCATACACATAGCGCTGCACGCCCACGCCGTCGAATTCGGCGCTGATGGCGCTTTGGTGCCGCGCCCACGCCTGCCAGAACAGGGCGATCAGGCGATGATTGAAAAGATCAAGAAAATCGCGCGCGGCCGGATCACGCGCTTGGCGTAGCGCGATCAGCCATTCGGTGTAGTGGCGCGGTAGTATACCGGACGGTCCGGTCAACCCCATGAATTCGACCAGCATTCGCTGCGGTGCGGCGTGCTCCGTGGCGGGCGCGGGGTCTAAGGCGGCAATTTCGGTAGCCGGAAACGCCAGATGCGCGGTGGCGCCAAAACGCAGCAATTCCGCAGGCACGTGCAGCCGCCGCTCGCCACGCTGGCCGTGCAACAACAAGAGCCGCACCGCCTGGAAAAAACCGTAGCGTTCAGGCGCCGCGAACAGCGCCGCGATCGGGCTGAGCAGAGGGCGTTCGGTGGCGGCGCTCATCGGCTTATACCTTTCATTGGCTTACATCTTTCATCGGGTTACACCGTTCATCGAGTTACACCAGGGCCTGCGCGCCTGCGCGCGGCGCAAAGGTAACGAGCGGCTCTTCGCGCTGAGTGCTGCAAATGGTGAGCCGCGTCCACGAATTGGCGGTGCAATACAGGCCAAAGAAATGATCCAGCACGCGCGCCAGCACATAGATGCCCGCGCCGACGTACTGGGTTTCGTCGAAGGTCAGCGTGATGTCGGTACCGCGCACGAAGGCTTGGCGCGGCGCTTGCCCCACACGGGTGACCGCCGGTTTGCTGCTGATGTTCACAATGCCCGCGATCTGTTTACGCACGCTGGCGGCGTCGGTGAAGTTATAGAGGCTGAGAATTTCGAGCAGCGCTTCGCGGCCACCCTCGGCGAGCGACAGATGATTGAGCGCCAAATGCGAAATCAGCCGCCACTGGCTGGCCAGCCGCAGCGGCGCGCGCCAGGTGGCGCTGGGCTTTTTCAGCAAGCGCGCGCCGGATACTGCGCCGCCTTCTTCCAATTGCAAGGCGCTGTCGCTGCCACCGAAGGGCAAGAGCGAAGGCAGATCGCGGTTGGTGCAGGTCAGCGCCAGCGACAGCGTATCGATCGAGGGCAGTGCCGGATCCATGTTGCGGTCCACCAGCGTGATGCGCATGTCGGTGCCCTCGTCGTTGGGGCGTGTTGAGGCGACGCGGCGCGCGATCCAGTGCTGGCCGTCTTCGGCGTCGAGGCCGTGTGCCACCGAAAACAGCGGCGGATACTCGCGCACTTGTTCATTGCCCGCGCCGCCGCGGGTGTGTTTGCGCACCGCATTGATCGCATACACTTCCAATCCCATGGGGCGCCGCACATCGGGAATCACCGGGTATTCGTGCAGCTCGTGAGTGAGGCGGATCGGCTCGGCTTGCTGCTTGAACAGGTTGACGATGGGAACGCAGTGCAGCTTGAAGGTATCGGCGTTGACCGTTTGTTCCAAACGGCTCAGGCGTTCGGCGCGGCCACAAGGCTGGATGGCGATGCGGATGTCGATGGCGGTGGCGAAGCGGCGCAAATCCAAGCCAGCCAATTCGACAAACAGGAACTTTTCCGGCAACACGAAATATTCCTGAATCAAACGGTAGCCGAGGAAGGAACGCGGGTCGTAGTCGAGCAAACCTTCGTCTTGCTCGAAGCCCACGGCGCGCAAATGCTCACTGCCGCGCAGCGTCAGCGGCGGTACCTCGGGCTGGCCTTTGGCGGCAGAGATCACGATGCGGCCTGCGCTATTGAGCAGAATTTCATGCAAGGCGTGCATCAGCGGGCTTTCGCCATCCAGATAAAAACGCAGCTTGTCCACGCCCAATTGCGCGAAGGTGGCCTGGCCGCGTGTTTGCAGACGCAGGCGGATGATGGCAACCGCATCAGCCGCTTGCAGCGCGAAAGCCGAGGTTTGGCTAGGCTCGCAGCCAGCCTCGCTGACGGCGATCGGCCACACTTGTACCGGCCAGGCACTGCGGTAGCGCACCGGCAACCCTTGCACGGGCCGCGTCAGCAAGGTGGTGCCGCGCTCGATGCGCTGCATCGCGCTCAGTTCCACGCCTGGCGCAACGCTGAGCTGCGCGATCGACATCGACGGCACCGGGCGCAAAAAGTGCGGATAGAGGATGGACAGCAGCGCTTCGGTGATCTGCGGAAATTCGTCGTCGAGCTTTTTATGGATGCGCGCCGCGATGAAGGCGAAGGACTCGATCAGCCGCTCCACGTGCGGGTCTTCCACCACATCGCCGTCGAGTTGCAGCCGCGCCGCGATTTTCGGGTAGCGGGCAGCGAACTCTTTGGACAAGTTGCGCAGATGCGTCAATTCGTCTTCGTAGTACGGCAGCAGTTCGTCGAGCATCGCGTTGGCTAGTCCGGTTGGAGGGACGCAGAGAAACCGGAAGTCTAGGCAGCCACGGACTAGGCCGCTATTTGCCAAATGGCCTATAGCGGAGGGCTGAGTCTATCGCTGACCACCCCGTCCGCCTCCGGCGTCCACCCCTCCACAGGAGGGGAATTGTTCTGTGGCAAGCGCTAGAGCAGTTTTGATTCCAATGTTGACACTTTCAGTTCACGAGGTTTTCTTCTTCTCTTTCCCGTAAGCGGGCGAGGGGAGAATGATGCAAACTATTTGGTTAAAAATGCGCTAGATAAATTCCCCTCCTGTGGAGGGGTGCCCGCAGGGCGGGGTGGTTGCCGTAGGCAAATGAGGCGGCACAAGCAAACGTAGCAAGCGTAGGGCGGGGCTTGCCCCGCCATTGTGTCAAGCCGAAGCTGCGACGGCGGGTTAAAACCCGCCCTATGTATGGACTCGCCCCCTGTGTCAACCTCTACTGTCGAACAAAGAAACCGGTTGCATCTATGTATCAGGCCTACTTGAGCAAGCGCTTTGCGCCTGCG
>JAIRJU010000225.1 GCA_031260485.1 Pseudomonadales bacterium
CGATCTACGCCGCAATCAAGCGGGGCTGGAACACGTCATGGCGGTGGCGCAGCGCTTGCGCCTGCTGAGCCAATGCCGCTCGCGCAACCCCGATTGCCAGGCGTTGGAAGTACCCAACAATGTGGTATTCGATCCGGCATCGAGGCTGTTCAGCCCTTTTTTTTCCGGTGAGCAGGACCCGCGGGCCGATCAGGAACATGCCGCTGCCCTGCTCACCACTTATCTGGGTTATCTGCGCTGGCAGCAAGCGGCCGTGCTGGATGCAGAAGCTCATAGACTGCAAGAGTTGCTGGCACGCCTCTTGGCCGTTTACACCCCCCAGCCCCAAGACATTCGCCTGTGGGCCGATGCGCGCCGCGACAAACTGGCCCTGAGCGATTTCTGGTTGCCTGCCGATCGCGTGGTGGGTGTGGATCTCTCCACGCAAGCCTCCGTATCAGCCGCCTTTACGCTGGATACCTGGCGCGGCGTGATCGCTCCCCTGCTGCACACCGCAACACGCTATGTGCCCACGCAACTCAATGAACTCGAAACCGCGCGCGCGCAGTATTTCAGCGACTATTTCCACGAATGGGCGCAGTTCGTGGTGCGCTTTGGCGAAGGTGTGGCGCTGTGGAAAGGGCAATATGACCAATTGATCAAGTACGCCGCCAGCCCTGCAAATCCCTACACACAATTGCACACGGCGATCGATCGGCATCTACTTGGCTTGCCGCTCGCTATACCGCTTGGTACACAATGGGCGCAGGCGTGGGCCAGCACCAAGCAACATTGGCTGGGCGCCTGGAAACCGCTGGGTAGCTTCATCGGCGCGGCGGCGATGGCGCCGCTATCCCTCTGGATCGGCGAGCCGCAACTGACACCGCCCGCCTGGCTCCTGGCGCAAACCGAAACCACCGAAAAAACGCTCAACGCGCAAGATGCCTTGTTCACGCGCGGCTACCTGCAACTGCAAAACGACAGCAGTGGGCTAGACACCTATAACCTCACCGCCGATCTCTTCCGCGCGCGCGGCGCCGCCACGCAAGGCGCGGCGGCAGATTATGCGGCGCTGCTGCAAGCGGTGGACAAGCCCGAGGAAAAATTCGTTAGTCTCTTTCACGACAACGACTTGAACGCTTGGTCGTCAATCGCGCAAGGCCCAGCGCGGCTATTGCTGTTCTTGACTGTGCAACGCGCCGCGCAGTTCGTGCAAAACCGCTGGACTGACAGCGTGGTAACGCCCTTGAGCAAGCTGACACCCAAAGAACAGAACGACGCGCTGTACGGCGAACAAGGACGCTTGGCGGCCTTCGTGAAAGACTGGCTGCAACCTTTCATTACCGAACGTGAGCGCACCCCGATCAAACTGGCCGACATCGAACTGCCGCTGTCGGCCTCTTACCAGAACATGGTCGCCGCTGAGCAACAAGTGGTCGCACAAGGCGGCAAAGCGTTTCTGGCCGGCAGTTTTCAATTCTCGCAACCGAGCCAGGTCGGTCTATTACCCGAAGGGCCGCAAGGGACACTGCTCCAGGTCGTGTGCAGCGAGCGCAGCTATACCGTCTCCACGCAAGCCGAATCGCTGGCGGCTGCAACGGCGCAAGTGTACTGGCCACCCGAAGGCTGCGTGGAAGCGCGCTTGCAAATTTCGCTGCCCTTGATCGAGCCTGGCGCCAATAACGCCGCCGCGCCCACCCTGCGGCTGAGCTTGATTTATGCCGGCCAGAGCGGCTTCACCACGCTGCTGGATGACTTTCGCACTGGATCGCACCTGTTTCGCTTGAGTGATTTCCGCCAGTCTTACGGGCAAATCCAGTGGGAAGACCTCTCGCTGCGACTCACCCAAGCCGGTTTTGCCACCGTGCGCGTGTTTCTCGATGCACGGCCCACCGAAGACCTGCGGCGCGCGCTGGCCGCGAACAACATGCCCGCCACGCTGCCAGCCTCCATACTCGACTGACTCTCACTCGACCACTCTCACTCGACCACTCTCACTCGACCGACTCTCACTCGACTGATTCCCACCCGACCGATCCAAATCCATGACCGGAGACCCGCATGGCCATCAATACCACTGAACTTTTGCAAGCCATTCCCGGCGGCGAACCCTCGGGCGCGGATGTGTCGTTTTCCAACGAATTCGACCTGATCCGTGAAGCGCGGCGCGCCGACGACGCCACGCTGTCGCAAGGCGACTGGCAAACCACGCTCAAAGTGGCCGACTGGCGCGAAGTGATCAAACTCGCCTCGAAAGTGCTGCGCGAACAAAGCAAGGATTTACAGGTGGGCGTATGGCTGGGCGAAGCCTTGATCGCGCGTCATGGTTTTGACGGTGCGGCCGACGCCTTCACGCTGTTGGATGGGCTGATCGAAACCTGGTGGGAGGGCTTCTACCCACGCGCCGAGGGCGACGACCTCGATGAACGCGCCAGCAAACTGGCCTGGTTCAACACCTGGGGCGCAGCAGCCTTGAAAAAAGCGCCGCTGGCCGCAGGCGATCCCGGCGTCAACCTGATCGATTGGCAAACCTCGCGCGAGATAGACAACCTGGCGCGGCAAAATGCCAGCGCGCATCGGGAGGCGCTCGAGCAAGGCAAACTCAACGGCGAAGCCTTCGACAAGGCCATGCACAACAGCGGCGCCGATTTCATCAGCGGCTTGCTGGCCTCGATCGAGGCCGCGCAAACGGCGTTCGACGCACTGCAACAACACATGGATGCGCGTTTCGGCAAACAGGCGCCCAGCCTCATGGAACTGGCCGACACCCTCAAGCGCGCCAAGCAAGTCGTCGGGCGTGCAGCCCAGGCGCTGGGGCTGCTCAATACCGATAGCGCGAACGATATAGACCCAACCGACGCCAACACCGGCGCCACCAACCCCAGCGCCCGCGCCGGCACCTTCGCCCTGCCCGCGCTCACGCAAGCAGGCAACGGCGCCACCCGCGCCGAACTGCTGCGTGTGCTGCACGAGATCGCGGAGCATTTTCGCCGCACCGAACCTCACAGCCCGGTGCCCTTTCTTTTGGAACGCGCGGTAAGTTGGGCCGATACGCCGCTCGATCAATGGCTGGAGGATGTCGTCAACGACGATTCCGTGCTGCGCATGATCCGCGACCGCATCGGCGTCTCGCGCCGCACCTCGTGATGGCTTAATTATGCCTAACGGCATAGTCCAAAATTTGGCCATCTAGCCACTACCCGGCGCTACACACCCTTCCTAGACTGCCCGCTCATTGATCGGACTACGCTACCCAACAACGGAGATCGACATGGCCACCAAAGAAAGCACACAGCACAAACTGGATCGCGTTCGCGCCCCGCGCGTTCAGCTCACTTACGACGTCGAAATCGGCGATGCCATCGAAAAGAAGGAGCTGGCCTTCGTCGCTGGCGTCCTCGGCGACTTCAGCGGCCAGCCCGCCGAACCCTTGCCCAAACTCAAGGACCGCAAATTCGTCAATGTCGATAAAGACAACTTCGACGACGTTCTCAAAGGCATGAAACCGCGCCTGCAATACCAGGCCGATAACAAGCTGGCCAACGATGGCAGCCGCATCGGTGTGGAACTGAATTTCCAAAGCCTGGCCGATTTCGACCCCGAAAACGTCGCCAAGCAAGTGGAACCGCTGCGCAAGCTGCTCGAAGCCCGGCAAAAGCTGGCCGATCTGCGCAACAAAATGGCCGGCAACGACAAATTTGAAGAATTGCTCAGTGAAGTGCTGCACAACACCGACAAGATCGCGCAACTGAGCAAAGAAGTCGGAAAAGACTCCGAAGCCTAATTTTCACCCTCGTACCGGAGACCATTTTCATGGCCGATTCTCAGCAACAAAAAAGCGCGGCGCAGACCGCTGACGCTGGCGAAAGCTCCCTGCTTGATTCCATCCTGTCGCAAAGCCGCATCGCGCGCAGCGACGATGAAAAAACCCGTACCCGCGATCTGATTTCCGAACTGGTGAACCAGATCAGCGCAGGCGCTGTCACCATCTCCAAAGACAGCATCGCCTCGATCGACGCGCGCATCGCGCAGATCGACGCGGTGTTGTCGGAGCAGTTGTCCGCGATCATGCACGCGCCTGAATTCCAAAAACTCGAAGGCAGTTGGCGCGGCCTCAAATACCTGATCAACAGCAGCGAAACCAGCACCACCTTGAAGGTGAAGCTGCTCAACGCCAGCAAAAAAGAACTGGTACGCGATTTGAAAAGCGCCTCGGATTTTGACCAATCGGCACTGTTCAAGAAAATCTACGAAGAAGAATACGGCACCTTCGGCGGCTCGCCCTTCGCCACGCTGATCGGCGATTTTGAGTTCACGCGCCACCCTGAAGATATGTATTTGCTGGAAGAAATGTCGCACATCGCCGCCGCCGCGCACGCGCCGCTGCTGTCTGCCGCCTCGCCTGAATTGTTTGGTTTCGACAGCTTCACCGACCTCGGCGGCCCGCGCGATCTGGCCAAGATTTTCGATACTGTTGAATACGCCAAATGGAAATCGTTCCGCGCCTCCGAAGATTCACGCTATGTGGGCCTCGCCATGCCGCATGTGTTGGGCCGCCTGCCTTACGGCCCCGATACCGCGCCAGTGGAAGCATTCAACTTTCAAGAAGATGTCTCCGGCAAAGAGCACAACAAATATTTGTGGAGCAACGCCGCCTACTCCCTGGGCGCGCGCTTGACCGATGCCTTCGCCCGCTACGGCTGGTGCGCCGCGATTCGCGGCGTGGAAGGCGGCGGCCTGGTGGAAGGCTTACCCACGCACACCTTCGCCACCGACGACGGCGAAATGGCGCTCAAGTGCCCTACCGAAATCGCCATCACCGAACGCCGCGAAAAAGAACTGGCCGACCTCGGTTTCATCCCGCTGGTACATTGCAAGGGCGCCGACTACGCCGCGTTCTTTTCCACGCAATCGACGCAGAAGGCCAAGGAATACAACACCGACGCCGCCAACGCCAACGCGCGTTTGTCTTCGCAATTGCAGTACATCATGGCGGTCAGCCGCATCGCGCATTATTTGAAATCAATGATGCGCGACAAGATCGGCAGTTTCGCCTCCAAATCCAGTGTGGAAATGTATTTGAACAACTGGATCGCGCAGTACGTTTTGCTCGACGACAACGCCGCGCAGGAACGCAAGGCGAAGTACCCGCTGCGCGAGGCGCGCATCGAAGTCGCCGAGATTCCCGGCAAACCGGGCTGCTACAAGGCCGCAGCATTTTTGCGGCCGCATTACCAGCTTGACGAGCTGAGCGTTTCGCTGCGCCTGGTGGCTGAATTGCCGCAATCCGCGCGCTGAGCTTTTTTACCAGGCTATCAACCGTTTTTTTAGTGCAAATCAACTCTGAAGGAGTAACGCAATGGCAACTGATATTTTCATCAAACTCGATGGCATCGATGGCGAAAGCACCGACGACAAGCACAAGGAGTGGATCGAAGTCCTGAGTTGCAGCATCGGTGCGTCGCAATCTGGATCGGGCACGGTGTCATCGGCCGGCAACCTGAACACCGCCCGCGCCGATTGGTCGGATTTCTCATTTACCCATTATCTGGACCTTGCCAGCCCCAAACTGTTCGAGCACTGCGCCACGGGCAAAACGATTCGCAAGGTGGAGCTGCACATGAACCGTGCCGCTGGCAACAAGGAGGTCTACCAGACCTTTATCTTGAGTGATGTGGTCGTGCGTTCGATATCTCAATCTGGCGACCAGTCTGCGGACGTACCGCACGAATCCGTAGCGCTGGCCTTCGCCAAGATCGAAATGACCTACAAGAAGTACGATACGGCAGGCAAGAATACGGGCACCATGCCCTTCGCTTATGACCTCAGAACGAACCAACGGGCGTAACCAAACCGGAAAGTTCCGCATGACTCACACGCGGTTGTGCGGAGCTTTTCGAACCAGCCATCATCATGCGCAGCCTGATTGATCGCCTGGAATCCGCCGGTTCCGACCAGACGCGGGAGGACATTTACGCGCTGCGCCGCTCGGTGTCGCGCGATCTCGAAGACCTGCTCAACACCCGCTCCGAAGCCGCGCGCTTGATCCCCGATGCCTTTGAGCAGTGCCGCAAATCTTCGTTGACCTATGGCATTCCGGATTTTTCCGCTTACAGCCTGCTCAGCCCGCAGGACCGCGACAAAATCCGGCGCGCACTGGAGCAGGCCATCGCGCAGCATGAAAGCCGGCTGTCGCGGGTGCGCGTGGCGCTGGAATCGCAGGAACGTTTTGAACGGGTGTTGCGGTTTCGGATTGATGCTCTGCTATCGCTAGGCCACGACCGCGAAAAAGTGCAGTTTGATGCGGTGTTGCAGCTTAATACGCAGGCGTATTTGGTGGCATAGCTGCCGTGAATCGCCACGCCCAAAAATTTCACTGGTAGCAATTGGCAATGCTGAAGCCACATCGAAACATTATCATCGGCCTTCAATAAACTACGGGAGACTTGCAATGAACGTACATGGAGATATGGGTGACGGGAAATTTGGCATCCTTTCAAGTGATGCTCTTGCACATAAAATACATGAAAGGTGCCAGAAAGCGGGCTTGCGAGTAACGCCAGAGGAAGCAGAGAATTTAGCTAAAGCAGTTAACGACCATAATGGCACTACTTCAGGCGGCGGCACCAATTATAAATATAATGGGAAAACGGTTTTTCACGACACACCAAGAGGGGCAGCAGCAACGATTTTTTTTGCTCCGTCAAAAGATTCTGCCGATACCGCCACGATAGTCGCAATCGGAAAACACTTCGGCAAATTAAAAAATGGAATTACTAATAAATATCAATTGTATTGGAGAAGAGGTGATTTTAGGCCTACCACCGGCATTCAACTCAATAAGCAGAAGAAAGTAGTCGGCTATGATAATCATCCTGTAATTACTATCTGAGAAAAGGCTAGAGCGTTTTTGATCAAATCGCTGACATTATTTCTCCCCACGCTGCTTGCCAAAGAGCCGTAATTAGATGGACTCGCCCCCGCCGAGGCGTCAAGAGCGCCACGGTGGCATGCTATACAGCGATAGCCAACGACAGCGAGGGCGAGCCCATGAAAAAGCATACCGTAAAATCCGTA
>JAIRJU010000300.1 GCA_031260485.1 Pseudomonadales bacterium
CCACATGCTCCCAGCGTGCTTCCAAAAGTTCCCCTATTCGGCAGCAAGTAGAAAGGGCAATCCAGATCGCAGCCTCGGCCATGAGGGTCATACCGGCTGCTGGTAGTTGACGGTGGAGTTGACGGATTTCCTCTTCACTCAGTACTCGGTCGCGCTCAATATCCTTGCCACCGATCTTGGCTTTACGAATGTTGACAGTGGGGTTGTATTCGATCAGGTCACGATCCACGGCAAAGCTGAACATTTGACGAAGGAGAGAAAAAATCATCTTTGCCATGCGATTGACGCCGCTAGAGCATTTTTTATTTAGTCATGCGCATATCCGCATGCTCCGAAATAGTTTCGACATTCGTTAGCCGAAAATGAATCAACCAGCCTGCCGATCTCATTCCACAGTGATTCCACCGTGCGTTTGGCCGCCTTTCTCAGCAGAGCCTTGAGTTTGGAAAACAACTTCTCTATCGGATTCAGATCTGGCGAGTACGGGGGCAAGTAGCGGATCGTTGCGCCAACCGCCTCAATGGCCTGCTTCACTCCAGCCACCTTGTGACTGGACAAATTGTCAGCTACCACCACATCACCCGGCTGCAAGGTCGGACACAGCACGTCACGCACATAAGCCAAAAACAACGCACCATTCATGGATCCGTCAATCACCATCGGCGCCGTCAAACCCGTGTTGCGCAATGCACCAATAAAGGTCGTTGTCTTCCAGTGACCATGGGGCGCCGATGCAACGCACCGTTCACCGCAAGGCGAGCGTCCACGCAGGCGGGTCATGGCGGTCGTTGCCCACGTCTCGTCCAGAAATACCAGTCGGGATGGATTCCACCCGGATTGATCACGACGCCACTCATGCCGTGCTTGTTGCACGTCGCTGCGTTCTTGCTCGCTGGCGTGCAGGGTTTTTTTTAAAGCTCAACCCCCAGTTGTTCAACTGATGCCACAGCGCAGATGCGTTGATCCGTACTCCTTCCTCGCGCTCCAAACGTTCGCACAACTCCGCTAGCGTCAGGTCAACCTTCTCCTTGATCCATGAACGAAGTTTGTGTTCCAGATGCGCTATGCGTGAACGCCGATACCCTCCTATTTGCCGTGGGCCTCGTTCGCCCTCTTCTTGCAGCCGGGTACGTACTTGATAGACCCAGCGTCGGCTGACTTCATACCGGATGGCAATATCCGTCGGGCGCTCTGAACGCTCCAGGGCATTGAGGACGCGGTCTCGTAAATCCTGAGAATAAACACTCATCTGGCAACCCCTGCATGGTGAGTCCCAGAGTGTATTTGATAAATGAGAACAATTAAATCAAAAACGCTCTAGCCAGCAGTTTGTCGATGACAAGCATGATGTGGCCTTTGCGAACATCCATGACGAAAAGATCACCAATGACAGGCAGGACATCTTTTTCAAACATGCGGTGAATTTCTTCACTGTCAACCCCAAGCAGACATGTCCGGTCCTGAGCAAAGCAGACATGTCCGGTGTTCTGTTCAGGGAGAAGCGCTGTTCTGATCGGAGGCATGCTGAGACGCTGCGTAAAGGGCCGGGTTACGCCAAGGATGATGGGCAGCGGGTTTGCGGTGTCGCGCAGACATTGCTTGAACCCCTTTGGCGTCCACGACAGGAGGTTGGGGACGGGTGTTGAGGAACTCGTAGGAGAGGGGACGGCCTTGATGGAGGACGTCTATCGAATCGTCCAGATGGGTGCAGACCTCCACGGAAGCTCCGACCAGACGGCGCTCCTGTCCTTTTGGGGCGAAGATATGCAGCCACTGCTGGTGATACTGGCAAGTCAGTTGGCGGGAGAGTTTACGGGTTTCTTTCAGGCACAGGATGGAACGCAAGTGGGTACGGGAATCGAGAGGCACATGAGCGTCTTCTGGCTCATGGGGAGTGCGAGCGAAACGTGCGTTGTATTCCTCCAGAAAGTGGGGCAGGAACGCATTGCCTTCCTCCCACGAAGAGAGGCCCGCCACGCGCATGAGTTTGACCAGACGATCCTGCAAGATGCCGTTGGCGCGTTCCACGCGGCCTTTGGCCTGAGGCGAATGGGCACAAATACATTCAATACCCAACTCGTCCATGGCGCGGTGAAATTGCGTCTGCGTGGACGAGGGCTTCTCGCCGTTGTTGACCCGGAAAATACTGTGTTTGTCGCTGTAAAACGCTTGGGGGATGCCGTGTCGGGTGAGGTAATCACCGACCAATTCCAGGTACGCCAGGGTGGTTTCGGCGGCGACAAAACGAGCCGCCTGAATGCCGCTGGTGGCATCGTCCACAAAGACCAGGAGCGTGCAGCGGGGAGCGCGGCCTTCAAACCAGTCGTGAGGGGAGCCGTCAATCTGGATCAACTCGCCACGCCGTGGACGCCGCATTCTGGGCGGATGAAAGCGCACGGTACGCCGCCTGGCTTTCCAGAGTCCGGCGTGACGCATCAATGTGCGGATGGTCTCCACCGACAACGTCACACCGTGCTGCGTTGCCAGCATCTCAGCGGCCAGCGTAGGCCCGAAATCCGTGTAGTGTGCCCGGATCAGCGCAATGACCTCCTGCCGGCGCGCCTCGCTGATCCGGTTGTTCGGCATCCTGCCGCGCCGCACCGACCGCAACCCGGCAGGCCCCTCGGCTTCCAGCCGTCGCAACAACCGCCTCACCTGGCGTACCGACAGCCCTAATTCCTTTGCTGCCCCCTCCTGGTTAACCCCTCCGGCCTTTAGACGCTCCAGCACGCCGTACCGTTTCAGTTCTTTCTCGCTCATCCCCAACTCCGGTTCTGTCATGGCCGCCTCCTCTCAAAAAGCGGACATTACTGCTTTGCAGGTACCGGACATTACTGCTTGGGGTTAACAGCCTGTCAATATCAGCTTGACTGCTCAGGCAGAAAAACCTAGTGTATCTACACCATTGTTTATACATACCTATCATGTCAATCAACTTGCAAATTGCCAAATGGGGCAACAGTCTCGCCATGCGCATACCCGCTGATCTCGTGCGTCGCTTCGATCTGCACGAGGGCGACAGCGTAAATGCGCAACTTACTGCCGCCGGCGCTTTGATTATTCAACCCGCCGCCTGGAGTCGCCGCGACTTTGCCTCAGAACTGACTCAGGCGCGTGAACGGCTCCCCATGGGACAGCCCGTGGTTGAAGCACTACGCCGTGAGGCGCGATATTGATGATCTACATGGACACCAGCGCCCTTGTTGCCTTGATCGTGAACGAACCGGGCAGCGCCGCTGTCGCCGCCTGGTATGCAAGGTCACGAAGCGAAATCGTATCGGCGGCGTGGTGCGTTACCGAGTTCGCAAGTGCCCTTGGCGTGAAACAGCGCACTTCCCAGCTTGATGCGGCGCAAGCTCAAGCCGCATGGACACGCTTTGAATGCCTGATAGAAAACGACCTGCGGCTACTGCCTGTTGATCCCGTCGATTTTCATCGCGCCGCAATATTGACACTCGACGCCGCAAGTGGCATCCGCGCTGGCGATGCGCTGCATTTGGCTTGTGCCGAACGCGCTGGCGCAAAAGGGCTAGTCACACTTGACGTAGTGATGGCAAAAAATGCGCAGCGAATGAAAATCAAGCCGGTGAGTTTGACGCCATAGGAAAATAATGGGATGGATTCGTAAAAGAATATGCCATGACACTCGATGAATGCCGAATGAATACGATCTCCTTTCGCCAAGCATCCGTT
>JAIRJU010000348.1 GCA_031260485.1 Pseudomonadales bacterium
TAGCCTGCGGTTCTTCTCCAACCAGGCAAAACTGCGCTCGACCACCCAACGCTTGGGCATCACCTTGAATGTGTGCAACTCGCTGCGTTTGGCAATCTGTACCGTCACATGTTCGCCCAAGATGGCCTTGACGCCTTGTTCAAACGGCTGGCCCACGTAGCCACTGTCGCACAGCAAACTCTGCACCTGCGTCAGTGTCGGCTTGCAATGCTCAAGCACCTGCAACGCCCCTTTGCGGTCAGTCACCTCCGCCGTACTCACTGCCACCGCATGCGGCAAACCCTGCGTGTCCACCGCTATGTGATGCTTGATCCCAGAGACCTTCTTGCCCGCATCATAGCCCTTGAACCTGGCCGTATCGGTGTTCTTGACGCTCTGCGCGTCCACGATCAAGAACGTCGTGCAGGCGTTACGCCCCTGTTTCTGTCGGGCTGCGCCAAGCCGATTTTTTAAAGCGTGCTGCAGCACGCTCATACCGTCAGCCTGCGGCTGGCTCCATCATGAAGTACGAATGCACCGTACGCCACTTGGGAAAGCCTTCGGGCAGCATGCGCCATTGGCAGCCACTTTTGAGCAGGTACAGCACTGCGCAGAACACCTCATACAAATCCACCGTGCGCGGGCGCGTCTTCTTGCGCAATCCTTCCAGCAGAGGCGCTATTTGTTCAAACGGCTCTCGATTGATGTCGCTGGGGTACCTCTTTCTCATCTCCGTAGTGTCGGTGATGGGGAAGATTTTGAACAAGCTCTTACATCCCCTCGATCTGCGCCGACTGAATGCGTTGCACGCCCTGCGCCGTCATCTGCGTCCACGCGGCGGCCAGTGAACCGTTGAGGTCAATGGCGCGCGTGGCGTCCTCGATGACACAGGTCTCGAAACCGTTCTGGCAGGCGTCGATAGCGGTCCAGGCGACACAAAAATCGGTCGCCAGCCCGGTCACGAACAGGCGGTGGATGCCGCGCTCGCGCAAATAGCCGGCCAGGCCAGTCAGCGTTTTCCGGTCGGCTTCCTGAAACGCCGAATAGCTATCCACGTTGGGGTGAAAACCCTTGCGGATCACCAGTTGCGCCGTGAACAATTCCAGCCCGTCATGCAACGACGCGTCGCGCGTGCCCTGTACGCAATGGTCGGGCCATAGTACTTGGCGGCCATAGGGCAGGTCGATACTGTCGAACGGTTTGCGTCCCGGATGGCTGCTGGCAAACGAGACATGCCCCTGCGGGTGCCAGTCTTGCGTGATGACGATGTTCTCAAATACCCGCGCCAGCCGGTTGATCAGCGGCACCACCTCGGCCCCCCGAGGCACCGGCAGTGCGCCATCAATGAAGCCGTTTTGCACATCGACCACGATCAGCGCCGACTCGGGGCCAGCCTTAAAGAGGGGAGAAGCGGAATCTGCGTGTGAGGAGGGTTTCATGGTTTTGCCTTGCTTTGGCCCAGCGTTCACGTTCCAGGGCGAGGCTACGCCCAAGGTCAACGCCAACGCGCCGAAGCGCACAAAACGCCTTTTGCTGGGTTGCAACATCCAAGGGTTCCTGTGAAAAAAGGGAGCCAAAAATTATAAGAGCCTGTTGGCGCCCGCCGATCTCCCAAAGCACTCTTTTTTGTGAGCCGGAGTTCACCACATTCCTCCATCATTGATTGAACAGGGGGTGTACCGGCGGCACGGTCGCCGGTACACCCCCTGTCTTGTTCTTCGCAAGCCGCCTGGGATCAGTCGCGGGCGTAAATGTCCACGTCTTTGGTTTCACGGATGAACAGCGTGCCGACCACCGGCATCATGACACCGGGTACCGCAGGCGTTGTACATGTTGCCGATGCTGGCGACGATGACGGTCGGCAGCAGACCGCCGAACCAGCCGTGGCAGGGCAGACGACAAAGAACGGCGTGCCAATCACCGGCGCAGCGGCGATCATCAGGTTGGCGGTGGTGTCTCGGTCTACAGGAGCAAGCAGCGCATCGCAGTAGGCTTGGTGGTGTGACAGCTACTCGATGGTCTTGGACTCGTTCAGCATTGGGAATACTGGTACTAATAAGTAAACATCTGCGGTTCACAAAGAAGGTTTGAATTTATAATGCGTAACTCATTGATATATAAGAAGTTTTTAATAAACCACAAAAATAAATTTGTGAACTAATTTTGTTTATTTGTTAGTAGCGACTCACGAGCGCCAAGCACACGGGGTTTCTATATACAGGCCACCGGTTACATTTGCATTCATAATAAACCTATTTTTACAAATTCGATCCATCTAAAATTATTCAATTTGGAGAAATCAGTCATGAATTGGAGTGTTCGAGTCTTTCGGTGGCGCGTCTGCTTGTTGATGGTTTTGGCATACGCGCTGCTCGCAGGATGCGCGGAGATGCCCAAGCAAGCATTCAACGCCAGAAAAGCCACACAGTTGAAGAGAGTGGTTCTGGTGCATCCCGAGAACCAGACGGAGTACGCGACAGATATCGTTAACCATCCTGGTGTCAGCTTTGGACTGATTGGCGGCCTCATCGCCGCAGCCGACATTCAAACGCTTCACACAGGCCATTGACCCGAAGAAGACCAGTCTGCAAGAACGTTTCGGTGAAAAGATGAAGCTGGGCTTGATGAGTGCCGGTTACCAGTCGGTCGAGAAGGTGGTTGCGCCGAGAGACCAGAAAATAGATCAGGCGCTGGCAACTGCTCGACAACGCGCGCAGGGCGATATGCTGGTGTATGTGAACGTCCTGGGTTCTTATTCGGCGGCAGGGTCATCGACGGACTATCTTCCGTGCATGACGGCCTGGGTTAAAGCGGTCGATACCAAGAGCGGAGCGACACTTTACGAAGACACCATTACCTACGGCTACGCCACACCAGAAACAAAAACCGTACATCTGGCATCTGATCCCGCCTACCGCTTCGGGTCGATCGATGCTTTGGTGGCCAATGCGGGCAAAGCGCGCGAGGGGCTCTACGCTGGCGTTGAGGCGATCGTCGCACAAATTTCAACGGACCTGCACAAATGAACCGCCGCCAGACACGCTTCGTAGCATTAGTCGCAGCGATGCTGGGCGGATGCGCGACACCGATCACCGGCCAGCAGCAACAGGAACAGGCCATGCGCGATCTTGCGAATGCGCCACTGTGTTGCAGGACCTTGGCGGACGCCAAGCGGAAACCACTGCCATTGGAGCCACATGACGCGCCAGTGGATAGCAGTTCGCAGGCTTTCACGTTCAACGGCATGAAGTCGTTTTTCGTGTTGTATGAACTGCCCGCTTTCCGTAAGCCCTACTCGATCACGATCACAAGTATTGCCAAGGGCACGCTGAAAGATGCGATGCTGCTGATTCCGAGAGTGGCGACCTTCGACAGCACATTCCATCAGATACGCTACGTCGACGAGAAAACGCTGCGCAATCGCGGCAACAACCTCGAACGCACGCTGTTCATCAATCCCGAGGATGCGAAGGAGCGTTACGTTGCGATCTTTGGATCAGATCTGTCTACATCGGTTGATCGAGCCTATTCGAGGGAGACGGTCGCAGCCGTGATGGGAGGTGTTGTTATCTACGGTGGAGAGGACGGAAAAACGACTGTGCGCACTTCGCCAAAAGGCATGCTTCACATCGAAGTGCGTGACCTGGGGCCCTGACGTATCCGTCTTTTTTAACTTTCCACCACCGACAGCTTCGCCACCGCCACCGCCAGCCACTTGACGCCGTGGCGCGGGAAATCGACTTGCGCGCGCGCGTCGGCATCCGCGCCTTCCACGGCCAGCACGCGGCCTTCGCCGAACTTGGTGTGGAACACCTTGATGCCCACCGCAAGGCCATGCGCGGCGGGCTGGCTGCGCACAGGCACTGAAGGGGCACTGGCGATCATCTCCGGGTAAATGGCGCTGCGCCCCCACGCTGGTTGCAGGCCGCGCGGCGCGGGCGCTTGGCCAAAACTGTTGCGGCGAGGCGTGAGCCACTTCAGGCACGCCTCAGGCAGTTCATCGACAAAGCGGCTGCGCACGTGGTAGCGCGTTTGCCCGTGCAGCAGGCGGGTTTGCGCGTGGCTCAGGTACAGGCGCTTGCGCGCACGGGTGATGGCGACGTACATCAGGCGACGCTCTTCTTCCAACCCATCGTGGCTGGTCAGGGCGTTTTCGTGCGGGCACAAGCCTTCTTCCAGCCCGGTGATGAACACGGCGTCAAACTCCAGCCCCTTAGCGGCGTGGATGGTCATCAGTTGCACGGCGTCTTGCCCGGCGTG
>JAIRJU010000005.1 GCA_031260485.1 Pseudomonadales bacterium
ATGTTGCCTTCATCCGCCTCACTGCACAGGTGTACCAGGTTCTGTAGCGCCGCGCGCGCGGCGTCGGCGTTGCTGAGTTGGGCGTGTTCTTGTTCCAGGAGCGGCAATTCGTTCTCTGCCAAGTGGGCCTCATCCAACTCCTGCACTTGGAAGCGCAAGAATTCCACGTGCGAGGCATCGGCACTCTGGCGCTCGCGCAAGGCGTCGATTTCCTGACTGAGCCGGCGCAGGCTTTGCGCGGTGTCGGCCACCGCGCGGCTTTGGGCGTCGAGTTCGCCGAAGGCGTCGAGCAAGCGTTGGTGCGTGGCGGTTTTGAGCAGCGATTGATGCTCGTGCTGGCTGTGAATGTCGATCAGCATCTCGCCCAGGGTGCGCAACTCGCCGAGCGTGGTGCTCTGGCCATTGATGTAGGCGCGGGAGCGGCCATCGCGGCTCAACACGCGGCGCAGAATGCAGAGTCCATCGGCGTCGGGAAAATCATGCTCGCGCAGCCAGGCCATGGCATCGCTCTGGTCCTGATCGTTCTGGTCTTGTAGGTTGAAGGTGGCGCTGACATCGGCGCGCTCCTCGCCGGCGCGGATCACATCGAGATCGGCGCGGTCGCCCAGGGCCAGGCCGAGCGCGCCCAGCAGGATGGACTTGCCCGCGCCGGTCTCGCCGGTAATGGCGGTCATGCCCGCGCGCAGTTCCAGATCGAGCTGGGCCACGAGGGCGACATTCTGAATGGTGAGTTGTTCGAGCATGAGGCGGACGGGAAAACGGGCGGAAAAAAGCGTGGCGTGATTGTGGCGTGATTGTAGAGGAAGCCACCGCAAAATACCCGGCCAGCGCAATCTGGCGCCATGTCATGTGGTGGCATGTTGTAGATGAGGGCTTGAATATCCCCGCCCAGGCCCCATCTAGCGGCGAGTTTTGTTGACGCCGTTTATATGCGAAGGCCAGGAGGAAATGATGGCTGACGAGCCACAGGACAAGATGAGCGCCGAAACCGAGCTTGCGGACTTCACGGACGCGGCGGTAGACACCCGCCAGGATCCCGAAGTGGACGAGCTGGCCGAGCGCATTCAAGAAGAAGTGAACGCCAAACTGGCGGAGCAGCGCGATCTGATGCTGCGCGCCCAGGCCGAATTGCAAACCATGCGCCGCCGCTGTGAAGCGGATGTCGAAAAAGCGCACAAGTTCGCGCTGGAAAAATTCAGCAATGACATGTTGAGCGTGGTGGACAACCTCGAACGCGCGCTGGCAGCAGCGCCCAACGACAGATCCGATTCGAGCCTGCACGGCTTGATCGAAGGCGTGGAGTTGACGCTCAAGGGCTGTCTCGAAGTATTCGCCAAGTTCAACATCCAGCAGATCGACCCGCGCGGCGCGCCGTTCGATCCGCAGGAGCATCAGGCCATGGCCATGGTGCCCAATCCCGCCGTGGAGCCGAACACGGTGCTCGAGGTGATGCAAAAGGGCTACACCCTCAATGGCCGGGTATTGCGGCCAGCGATGGTGGTGGTGGCCAAAGCGTCTTGAATTCCCGGCGGGCGGATCAATATAGCCAAGCTACTTTCTTCATCTTTATGGCCAAGCAACTTTATAGCCAAGCAATTTTTAGCCAAGCAAGGTTCGGCGGCGCGGATAAGCTCCACGCCGCCGAGATCAACAGTATTTAGCAGTTAGCGGAGAACCTACACATGGGCAAAATCATCGGCATCGACCTGGGGACCACCAACTCCTGCGTGGCCATTTTGGAAGGCGGCAAGGCGCGGGTCATCGAGAACGCCGAAGGCGATCGCACCACGCCTTCCATCATCGCGTACACCGAAGACGGCGAAATCCTGGTCGGCCAGCCGGCCAAGCGTCAGGCGGTAACCAATCCCAAGAACACCTTGTTTGCGGTCAAGCGCTTGATTGGCCGTCAGTTCAAGGACGATGTGGTACAGAAAGACATCTCCATGGTGCCTTACAAGATCGCCAAGGCCGATAACGGCGATGCCTGGGTGGAAGTGCGCGGCGACAAACTGGCCCCGCCGCAGATTTCGGCACAAGTGCTGAAAAAGATGAAGAAAACCGCCGAGGATTTTCTGGGCGAAACGATCTCGGCTGCTGTGGTAACAGTGCCCGCCTACTTCAACGACGCGCAGCGTCAGGCCACCAAGGACGCTGGCAAGATCGCTGGTCTTGATGTCAAGCGCATCATCAATGAGCCCACCGCGGCGGCGCTGGCCTACGGCATGGACAAAAAAGGTGGCGATGCCACCATCGCGGTTTACGACCTTGGCGGCGGTACCTTCGACATCTCCATCATCGAAATCGCGGAAACCGATGGCGAGCATTCGTTTGAAGTGCTGTCCACCAACGGCGATACCTTCCTAGGCGGTGAAGATTTCGACCTGCGCCTGATCGAATTCCTGGCGGACGACTTCAAGAAAGCCTCCGGCATCGACCTGCACAACGATCCATTGGCGCTGCAACGGCTGAAGGAAGCCGCGGAAAAAGCCAAGATCGAGCTATCGTCCGCGCAGCAGACCGAAGTGAATCTGCCTTACATCACCGCCGACGCCACCGGCCCGAAGCACCTGGTGGTCAAGCTGACCCGCTCCAAGCTGGAATCGCTGGTGGAAGAACTGGTGAACCGTACCATCGAGCCGCTGAAAGTGGCGCTCAAGGATGCGGGCCTCGCCATTTCCGACATCGACGACGTGATTCTGGTGGGTGGTCAAACCCGTATGCCGCTGGTGCAGAAGAAAGTGGCCGAGTTCTTCAACAAGGAGCCGCGCAAGGACGTCAACCCGGATGAAGCCGTAGCGATGGGTGCCGCCATTCAGGGTGCCGTGCTTGCTGGCGAAGTGACTGACGTGTTGCTGCTCGATGTGACTCCGCTGTCCCTGGGCATCGAAACTCTCGGCGGCGTCGCTACCACCTTGATCGAAAAGAACACCACGATTCCCTGCAACAAGAAACAGACTTTTTCTACCGCCGAAGACAACCAAGGCGCTGTCACCATTCATGTGGTGCAGGGCGAGCGCAAGCGTGCGGCCGACAACAAATCGCTGGGCCGTTTCGACCTGAGCGATATTCCGCCTGCGCCGCGCGGGATGCCGCAGATCGAAGTGAGCTTCGACCTCAACGCCGACGGCATTCTCAACGTCAGCGCGAAGGATCTCGCCACCGGCAAGCAGCAGAGCATCGTCATCAAGGCGTCCAGCGGTTTGTCCGATGACGAAATCGCCAAAATGGTGCGCGAAGCCGAATCCCACGCGGCGGAAGATAAAAAGTTCGAGGAACTCATCACCGCGCGCAACCAGGCCGATGGTCTGATCCACGCCACCAAGAAAACGCTGAACGAAGCGAAAGACAAAGTGCAAGATGGCGAAAAGAGCAAGATCGAGAGCGCCATCAGCGATCTCGAAGCCGTGCTCAAGGGCGACGATCTGGCCGCCATCAAAGCCAAGACCGACGCGCTGAGCGAAGCCTCGGGCAGCCTGGCGCAGCGCATGTACGCCGAAGCCTCGGCCGCGCAGCAGAATGCGGGTGCTGCTGGCGCCGATGCCGCTGCAAGCGGTGCCTCGGCCTCGGGCAAGAGCGGCGGCGACGCCGTGGATGCGGAGTTCGAGGAAGTGAAGGACGACAAATAACGCCAGTTTGTCTCCCTCTCCCACTCGCCCACTTGTAGAAGAGGGCTGGGAGAGGGAATAAGGCTGTATCAGTTGCTCTTTGGTGATGATGGTTTCTGGAAGGGGTATGCAAAAACGGGATTACTACGAAGTTCTGGGGGTGGAGCGCAGCGTCACCGAAGCAGAGCTGAAAAAAGCCTATCGTCGCGTGGCGATGAAGCATCACCCCGACCGTAATCCGGGTAATGCCGAGGCAGAAGCCCGTTTCAAGGAAGCCAACGAGGCCTATGAGGTGTTGTCTGACAAGGACAAGCGCGCCTCTTACGATCAGTTCGGCCATGCGGGTGTCAACGGCAGCGCAGGTGGCGGCGGTCATGCCGGTTTCGGCGATGTCTTTGGCGATATTTTTGGCGACATCTTCGGCGGCGGGCGGCGCAGCCATGTGCAGCGCGGTTCCGATCTCAGCTATACCCTGGAACTGTCGCTCGAAGACGCGGTGCGCGGCACTGTGGTCAAAATCCGTATTCCTACTCGCGTCACCTGTGAAAACTGCGACGGCACTGGCGCGCGCAAAGGCAGCGTGCCTGAGAATTGCCTTACCTGCGGCGGCGCGGGCCAGGTGCGGATGCGCCAAGGGCCGTTCGCCGTGCAGCAAACCTGCCCGCGCTGCCATGGCGCCGGCAAGACCATCAAGGATCCCTGCCATGTCTGCCATGGTCGCGGCGCGGTACAGGAAAACAAAACGCTGTCGGTCAAGGTACCGGCAGGCGTCGATACCGGCGACCGCATCCGCCTCACCGGCGAGGGCGAAGCCGGAATGCACGGCGGTCCTCCGGGCGATCTCTACGTGCAGGTGGCGATCAAGGTGCACCCGATTTTCGCGCGTGATGGCGCCAATCTCTTGTGCGAAATTCCGATCAGTTTCATGGACGCAGCGCTCGGCGGCGAGTTGGAAGTCCCCACGCTCGATGGCCGCGTGAAGCTCAAGATTCCCCCGGAAACCCAGACCGGCAAACTGTTCCGCCTGCGCGAGAAAGGCGTGAGCCCGGTGCGCGGCGGCGCCACTGGCGATCTTTTGTGCCGCGTGGTGGTGGAAACGCCGATCAACCTCACGCGCCGCCAGAAAGAACTGCTGACGGAATTCCGCGACATCGAAGAAAGCGACGGCAACCGCCAGAATCATCCGCGCAAAACCAGTTGGTTCGATGGCGTCAAGAATTTCGTGGATTCGCTGAAGTCCTAAGACCAGGAAATAAATAGGCCAGGAAACCGTATGTTGAGAATCGCCGTGGCCGGCGCCAAAGGGCGCATGGGCAAAAGCCTCCTGGAAGCCACGTTGGCGACTGAAGGCGTGAGCCTGGGCGCGGTGTCGCTGCGCCCTGGCGATCCGCTTCTGGGGCTCGATCTGTGCCAGGCGCTCGGTTTGCCGGGCAGTGGCGTCAAGGCGGTGGCGGATCTGCGCGAAGTGCTGGATCAGTTTGACGCGCTGATTGATTTCACCTCGCCCGCCGCCACGCTGGAGCACCTGAGCTTCTGCGCCCCGGCCCGCAAACACCTGGTGATTGGCACCACGGGCTTCAGTGCGGAGCAAAAGCACGCCATCACGGCCGCCAGCAATGACACCGCCATCGTGTTCGCGCCCAACATGAGCGTGGGCGTGAATCTCTGTTTCAAGCTGCTGGAACTGGCCGCGCGGGTGATCGGCGAAGAGTCCGACATCGAAATCTATGAAGCTCATCACCGCTTCAAGCAAGACGCGCCTTCCGGCACCGCGCTCAAGATGGGCGACGTGATAGCCAAGACCCTGGGCCGCAATCTCAGTGACTGCGCCGTTTATGGCCGCGAAGGCCAAACCGGCGTGCGCGACCGCAAGACCATCGGTTTCGCCACCGTTCGCGCGGGCGACATCGTGGGCGATCACACCGTCACCTTCGCCGCTCCTGGCGAGCGCGTGGAAATCACTCACAAATCCCAGAGCCGCATGACCTACGCCAAGGGCGCGCTGCGCGCTGGGCAGTGGTTGCAGGGCAAGCGCAGCGGTCTCTATTCGATGCAGGATGTGCTGGGGCTTTGAGTCTTCCCACTGGCGCTACGCGAGGTTTAGTGGGTGCTAGCTGTTTATTGATCTGTTCAGTTGGCGCTCTCTGAGCTTAGCGCGTCCATCCAATAGAACGCGATGCCTTGATCACGCTGAAGATAAGTCCCGCTGTTGCTTATCTGGTAGCCATGCTTCAGCAGTTGGTCGCGGTAGGAACTCTCTGTTTCGCTTTGCCAATAATAAAGGCGCAGGTTAGTGCCGGATTCGGCCAGGCGTGTGAGGTTGGCATCGTCGATGTAAACTTCGTACCGGCGGTGATTGCCGGTCAGCAGTGCAAACGGCATGGCGAATCCCCACTCCGGGAACACATGCACGAGGTCGGCAGGCATACTTAGCGCATCGTCCGCCATCCGGTTGATCGCGTTGGAAAAATATTTGGTACCGCCGCTCGCTTCCAGATGCTCGAAAAACACCTGCTGCTGGTGCAAATTGCCAAGCATGAGCCCCAACATCAGCGTCACGCCAGCCCACCTCGGCAAGGCGCGGCGCAGGGCGGTTTGCAGGTGATATAGCGCCAGAAACAAGATCACATAGGCGAGCGGTATCAAGGGCGAGTAATGGTGCGACCACAGGCGGTCACCAAAAATCAGTGACACCGCGATGAACACGATGGGCAACAGCGCCACATGCCAATTCGCCAACAGCCCTGGCGTATGCGCAGCGATTTCAGCCTGATCATGCCGTTTGTAGCCGCGCGCCAGCCCCAGTGCCAGCAGCAGCAATGGCGCAAGCACCAGCAGCCGCACTTTCCAGACTACCCATTGCCCAAGCGCCGTCGCCCCGAAAATCATCAGCTCGTTACCGCCATCTTGCAGCGTCAGTAACGCTACATCCCACGCATTCACCGCTCTTTGCGTGAGCGTCTGTACTGAAGACATCGGCCCCAGCCCGTCGGCGGCGTTTCTGAACCATTCCAGTGCCGGCGCGAATCCTCCCAAGGCGGCGATCGCCAGCGTGTATCCCAGCACGTAGGTTTGCATTCCCAGCACAAAGCCCAAGAGCCATGGCAGCGTGGAGCGCCACTGGCGTGTATGCCACCAACCCAAGGCTACAAACACCGGCACGAAAAACAGATAAACGAAATAGCTGTAAACCGCCAATCCGGCGCAGATTCCTGAAAATAACCAGGGCAGCGTTGGGCGTTCTGCGAAACTGAAACTACTGATGAGGCTACTGATGAGATTGCGGCTGCGAGTGCTGGCAGCGGCATTCAACTCATGAGGAAGAGAGGCTACTGTTCTGCGCCCAAGCGCCAGATAGATCGCCAGCAAGAGCCAGAACGCGCCAGACATGACGATGTACATCTGCGTGCGGAATGACGCGATGAAGGCGAGTTCCGTCGCCACGCCCAAGGAGCCCGCGAACGCAAGCAATACAGAGCCGCTCGCGCGTTGCAACACCAAGTGCGTCATCACCAATATGCCGCTGGCAAACAGGCCCTGCGCCACGCGCAGCGCGAGCATGTTGAAACCGAGCAGCGCAAACACCGGAAGGCCAACGTAGAGGTTCTGTACCCCGTGGTACAAACTGCCAAGTACCGGAATTCCAAGGGTGGGCAGCACCCCTACCCAATTGGGTAACTCGGGATTCAGCGCGCGCGCCGCAATGTAATCGGGATTTACCGCGTCCATATACAGGCCGGGCAAGGCCATTTCAGTCAACTGACTGATCCAGAAAACGATTTGTACCAGAATCAGCGCGCGCGCAGTGGTCAGCTCAAGGTGGGCTAGGCTGAGTTTTTTACCCTTCAGCCACGGTATGCACCTTTGCCATTTGGCACTACTTGGCCTACCCAAGCGCAACATTGGGATTTTCATCGGTGTTGTTACTCAATCAGGAGAGAGACGAAATTTGCAGAGGGCAATGGTGGTTCACAAGCGTAAAGCCGCGTTGTGCTTGCCTTGGCGTTCTCGTAAGATTCTGCCGCCAACAAGCATAAAAATGTGTTGTTCTTCGTGCTTCGGAGCTTAGGTCTGGATGCACTATCATCTGAATGCGCTATGCCGAAGCACGCAGTGCCGCTGCCTGGCTGGGCAGTGATCGTGAGGTAAGTGCCATGCAAATTCAACTCAAAGATTACCCGCAACTTCAATTCATCGCATGGAATCGTCAAAAAGATGATTTCATCGAAGAAGAGGAAGCCTTTTCCTTGTACGAGCGCCACTGGCGCTGGGTTGAGCAGGCCAGTTTGTCTGCCAATGAGCGCCAGCTTATCGAGCGATTGACACAGGTTTTTGGCCATGGAGTTTTGAATGTTTGATCGCGCTCACCATCAACGCATTGCCAAGGTACTTCATGCGTTCAATAGCGATGTCCTGAGCCAGACGCAGTGTTATTTCGGCGGGGGGACGGCCATCACCTTGTTGTTGGCAGAGTACAGAGAGTCCCGTGATGTTGATTTTCTTTGCGCTTCCAAGGAGGGCTATCGTCTTTTGCGAAATATCATCTCACCAAACGGTTTCGGGTCATTGCTCAAAGAGCCTCTCAAATTTTGCCGTGAGGTGCGAGCGGACATGTATGGCATTCGCACTGTTGTTGAGGTCGATGGTGAAGCCATCAAGGTCGAGATCGTCAGCGAAGGACGCATTGCCTTGGCGGGAAGCCTTGATCCCGTTTTGGGTGTACCAACGCTGTCCCGAGAAGATATGTATGCTGAAAAGTTGCTTGCCAATGCAGATCGCGGACTCGATAAAGCCCAAACAAGCCGCGACATCATCGACTTGGCGATGATGATAGGCCACTGGGGAGCCATACCTGATCGCGCATGGGATAAGGCCAGGCAAGCCTATGGTGAGCACGTTGTCAAAGCGTTTGGGGATTCGGTGAAGTTGATTGGTGATCGGGACTATCTCAAGCATTGCCTGCGCGCCATGCACATGGAGGAAGGGTTGCTTGATCGTATTCCGATGATATTGAGATGTGCGCCGAAAATTTGAATGCAGTAGTTTTTTGTAAGCCCAGCGACCTAGGCCCATAACCAACCAAGCTCCAGCGGAACGGCGGCGAACGGCGCCACTTGCACGGTTTCTTGATCGGCGTGCGCGGCGATGAGCGTCCAGCGGCCTTGCTGGTTTTCGTAAGCTTCCAGGGTGCGCAGGTCTGGGTCGATCAGCCACAGATGCGTAATGCCAGCGGCGGCGTAGAGCGGCATTTTTTCGATGCGGTCCAGCCGCGCGGTGCTGGGGGAGAGGATTTCGCACAGCCAATCAGGTGCCCGGTCGAACCAGGCGGTGTCGGGCAGGGCGGGCATACGTTCGCGGCGCCAGCCGCCCAGATCGGGGACGAGCACGTCGGCGCCAAGGTGCAGTTCCGGTTCGTCCAATATCCACCAGCCGCCGGGGCCGTTGTCGCCTTTGTGAAAGCGAGTACCCAAGTTGGCTCCCAGCATTGAGCTTGACAGCGCGTGCCGCGGGGCGGGCCGTGGATGGCTATGGAGCACACCACGCACGATCTGGCCGATCCGGTTCGGCGGCCCAGGCGGTGGCGCC
>JAIRJU010000008.1 GCA_031260485.1 Pseudomonadales bacterium
GATGGATCTGGTGTTTGAAGCCCATGCCGACCTGCGGCTCACCGAAAACCACATCCGCCAACTCCACCAAACCCTGCTGCGCCATAGCGACAAAGATGCGCGCCATCGCGGCTCTTACAAAATACTGCCCAACAATGTCGTCGCGTTTGATGCCGAAGGACGGGAAGTCGGCATCGTATTCGCCACCGCCACGCCTTTCGACACGCCACGCGAAATGGAAGAACTCGTCGCCTGGGCAAGAAAAACACTGGATGAAGCCGCTCTGCATCCGCTGCTCGTCATCGCCGTTTTCATCGTCGTATTTCTGGCGATACACCCATTTCAGGATGGCAACGGACGGCTTTCGCGCATCCTCACCACGCTGCTTTTGCTGCGTTCGGGCTACGCCTATGTGCCGTATGCATCGCTTGAGCGCGTCATCGAAGAAAACAAGGATTTTTACTACAAAGCCCTGCGGCGCACGCAAACCACACTCGACAACGAAGCCCCGGATTGGGAGCCGTGGGTGGGCTTTTTTCTGCGCGTACTCAAACGGCAGAAAGACGGCCTCGCTGCGCGGCTGCAACAGGAGCGAAACGCAGAAGCCATTGAAGCCGACTTGCCGGAACTATCGCTTCAAATTCTCAGCGCATTGCGAACCACTGCGCGGCTGACGATTGCGCAGCTTGCGGAAATGACGGGGGCGAACCGGAATACGTTGAAGGTAAGGCTGCGGGAATTGGTGGCGGCAGGACGGGTGCAGCAGCGCGGGAAGGCGCGGGCGACGTGGTATTCGTTGTAGGGCGGGGGCACGAGTGCTTGCGCTACTACGCGTAGAACGTGCACTTCACCTACTGGCGCGGCAAGCAGAATCGGGAGGTTGATTTGGTCACCGAAATCAATGGCGAGATTATCCCCTTCGAGGTGAAATACCGCGCACAGCATACGGGCGCGCGTGAACTGAAAGGTTTGATGGAACTGTGCGAGCAAAAAACGTCGCGCAGGGTTATGTGGTGACAAAGGCGCTGGATGATTTTGGTGTGATGGCAGGGTTGCAGCAGACGAGGGCGGATGGTGATTCATCCCCCGCGCAAATCATGCGGATTCCGGCACCGTTTCTGGATGGGGGCGATGGATATTTCGGGGGCTTCTGGGTGATGCAGAGGCAAGCGCGACGAGCTTTGGCGTGGGGAAACAAAATTCGACGCTGAGCCTCATGATCTCAGCCCAATCAGTAATTGGGCCAGATCAGCCGCCGCAGTAAATGGCTCAGGAACCGTATGGGCGCTGAATCGGGTTGCAAGCACTTGGGCGCGTTGCGTGGCCACTTCTAACCTACCCTTGGTGGCCGCAAAAACTCCCGTGATGCCTTTCTCGTAACCCGGATAGTGCCGGCGCAAACGGCTCAGTACCTCATCACGGTGTATGGGCGCGCGAATGTCTTCATAGTGAAGCAGCAACCACAGTTCAAAATTTGGCACGGAGGCGATGGCCCGAAAGCGAATCGGCTGCTTGATGTCGTTTTTCAGCTTGCCGTCCAGCGATTCTGCCAAACGTAGAGCATCGAAATAGCTCTCGTGCTCATCGCGGTCAAACATCGCAAAAACCTGCTCAAAAGCGCGCTTTTGAATGCGCCGGTGCAAATGCGGGTCACCATGCTCGAACAGTTGCTGCGCATACCGCACCACCTGAAGCGGCGCAGTGCCTAACTCACTGGGCCGTACTGCCACGTTGGCGGTGTGCAGCCGATGCGCGACGCGAATTTCATTGAAGTAATTGGGTTCGGTTTTGCTGCCTTCAGAGACGATCAGGATGCGGTCATAACTGGCGCGCCGGTTCAGCTTGCGCGCAAGCTGTTGGCGCTGCCGTTCCTTGGGCGAATTGTCCCGACCCATTACTGCGCCAACCCCAAACCGTCGTTGAGCAGCGGCACGCCACCATATCGCCCCATCAGGTAGCCACGTTCCAGCGCCTCGTTCTTGCGTGGGCTGAATTCCGACAAGGCCACCAGCGCTGATGCCTGCTGTGTATCTTTCTCGACCAGCCATACGTGGTCGCGGCGCAGCAGATCAGGTGCATCCAGCAGCGAGGTGTCATGCGTGGTGAAGATCAGTTGTGCGCCGCCCGTATTGACCTCAGGGCGATGGAACAAGCGCACCAGTTCGCGCACCAGCAGGGTGTGCAGGCTGGTATCGAGTTCGTCGATGACTAGCGTTCTGCCTTTTTGCAGAATCTCCAACACCGGCCCAGCAAGAAACAACAGGTTGCGCGTGCCGTTCGATTCGTCCATGAAGTTGAATACCGCTTTGCCCTTCTCTGTGATGTGGGAGAACAGCAGTTGATGTTGTTCGATTTCTTCGGTGCGCACTTCGGTCTTGCCCGACAGCAGATCAACACGCATGGTCTGCCCCGGAACCTTGCGGGTCTCGACGCGAATGTCGGCAATGCTGATATCCGCAGCGCCAAGAAAATTGCAAATCCGCCTGCTGCCATCGGGTTCTTTCAACATCTGGATCGAAGACTGCGGATTGATTGGCGCACGCTCGTTGAAGATCATCAACCCACTGGCAAACCAGTCGAACACTGGACGTAGTGCTTCGCTGTTGAGCTGCACGGCCATCGACAGGAACAGCGCATTGGGGCGCGTCGCCCCTTCCCACACGTTCTTTGGCCCCTTCAAACCCGTGCTGAACTCGTAAACATCCTTGCCAGTTGCTTCATCGAAGCGACGATCAAACCAGCGTTGCGGCTTGGCAGCTTTATAGACCAGCAGATGCTCGGCCACGATGCGCTGCTGGGTCATGGCGAACCCGTACTGATGGCGAACCCCTTCCAGAATGAAAGTGATCTCGAATTCGGTGGATTGACTGCCGGATTCATCATCAAGCCGGAAAGGCTGCACCACGAAGGTCTGGTTCGGCGGCAGTGCGGCTGATTCCATGACCACGCCGCGCATGTATTGCAGCGCATGGATGAGGTTGGACTTGCCGCTGGCGTTGGCACCGTAGATCACCGCGCTCTTGAGCAGCGCGGGCGTTGCCTTGAGGCCGGTCGGCACGGTGTTGGCATCGGCCAGCGTTTTGTCCTGCGAGGCCACCAGACTCAGCACCTGCTCGTCACGCAGGCTGCGGAAGTTCTTGACGCGGAACTCGATCAGCATAGATTTTTCTCGATAGAGATCAAAATTTTTTCAATTTTAGCATTTTTTTGACGATAAATTAATTTATTTTCACAAGATGATGCCCTGCCCCCTATGGAGACCAAGGTGCAGCGCGATGTACAGCCGCCTCACAACGCCCCGCTGAACGCCTGATGCAACAGCGATTGCTTCAGTTCGTCGAGGGCGGCGAGTTTGCGTTGGTAGAGGGATTCGAGGTGTTGGGTTTCGTCCGCAAGCACGTTCAGTTCGCCAACCAATTTCTGCTGCTCCCTGACGGAAGAAGGAAAGGAAATTTGGATGGTCTTCAGTAGGCTGGCTTTGATGCCTTTGACGGTCGCGCCGGTGCCTTTGTCGTGGATTCGTCGCTGAATCGGCGCGGACATCAGCATGTATTTGAGGAAGGTGCTATCCAGCTTTGAATTGTCTGTCTGCATGATGATGATGCGTTGGGCGAACATAACTTTTTCGTCGGTATCAAGTTGGGCGACATTTGCCAATGGCGCTTCTGTAGTGAATAGCACATCGCCTTGTTGCGGGATGCCTCTGGTCATCCATCTGTCATAGGATTCTGGCGCGACAAACTCTTGCGGCGATTCTTGCAGGAAGCCCATCTTCACGTTTTTGGCCGTGATGAGCCGTAGCCCCGAGACTGTTTTTTCCGGCGTTTTTCCCCGGTAGTCAATGAAGCGGAT
>JAIRJU010000257.1 GCA_031260485.1 Pseudomonadales bacterium
GCGGTTTGTGCCTTGCACGCCATGCCGAGCCTTTGCGCAGCATTCAATTCTTGTGGGCCGCAGGCCCACCACTTCAAGGGAGCCCCCTTGGGGGCGGACGGGTGGCCGGGCAGATGGCGCGGGAAAGGCGTGACGGCGAAGCCGGCACAACCCCGCGCCGGCTGACCGGCCAGGGCGGGCGGGGGTTCGTACTCCATACTGCGCGCAGCGCCTGACTCAATGACTTGCGGTGATGGCGCAGCCATGACCGCACTGATTTTGGTTTTCAAGCGCGGCGAGCCGCCGGAGGCTCGCCCCAAGGCTGGCCGCGCGCGCCGGCGCGGCGGGGCGCAAGACATAACGGGGGTTACGCGAACCCGCAGGGCGCGTAGCCGAAGGCGCAGCGGTGCGGCCACCAAGCGAGCTTGCGAGCGACTGGCCGCACTTTGCGTAACAGCCCGTTATGTTAAATGGCGAAGCCATTTACCCCAGAGCGCCGGCGCAGAGACGGCGCGCGCCTTGCCACCGCAAGGGGCGTGACGGAACGGGCCAGCATCACGGCGTCTCCTCGCGCGCCTCATCGTCCAGCGCATCAAACAGATCGCGCTGCGCGTCCTCCACGGCGTCCGGCTCATCCTGCGCTGCGTCCTGCTGTCCCTGCCCTGCCTGCCGCGCCAATCTCGCCGGATGCGTCTGGCTGTGGATCTGTTTGAGCATCTTGATGCTGACCTGCGTGTAAATCTGCGTCGTCGAGAGTTCCGCGTGGCCGAGCATCGCCTGAATGAAGCGCACGTCCGCGCCGTTCTCCAGCATCAGGGTCGCCATCGTGTGGCGGAACAAATGGCATGAGCCGCGCTTGCCGATCTCGGCGGCGTCGATCTGCCGGCGTACCAGTTGTGTCAAGCGGTTCGGCGTAAAGGCTACGCCCTGCGCCGTCAGAAACAGCGTGCCCTCGTCGTGGCCCAGCGTCAGGTCGGGCCGTACCTCGTCACGGTATTTCTCGATCCACGCCAGCGCCCGATCACCAATCGGAATCATGCGGTCTTTTCTGCCCTTGCCCTGGCGGATCATCACCGTACCGCGTTCCTGGTCGATGCTGTGAATGTCCAGCCCAATCAACTCCATACGCCTCATGCCGGTGCTGTAGAGGGTTTCGAGCATCGCCCGGTCGCGGATGCCCAAGGCCGTTTGGGTGTCCGGCACGTTCATCACCTGGTCGGCTTCAGTGGCGCTCAGGATGTGCCTCGGCAGGCGCTTTTCTACACGCGGCAGTTCAATGTCGGCAGCCGGGTTGTAGAGCAGTTGATGCTGCTGCGTCAGCCACTTGAACCAGGCGCGGATGGCGCTCAAGTGGCCGCGCTGGCTGCGCGCCGACAGTGGTTGTCCATCGGCCTTCCTGTGCAGGTACAGCGCGCGCTGATATCGCTCCAGAATGGGCCGGGTGACTTCCTGCGGACGGCTCAATCCGCGCTCAGTCGCCCAGCCGATGAACTGGCCCAGCGATTCGGCACGACCGCCCGCCGTGCGCGGCGAGTAGTTGCGCTCCAGGAGCCAGGCAAGGAACGCGCTCAGGGGTTCGCGCCAGCCCGGCGCGTGGCCTGGCTGTGGAGACTCTGCTTGCGCTTGACCATTGCGCTTACCGCTCGCCAACACGGGCGGCTAAGGAAGAATTTTTCTGGGCGCTGATTACTGCGTTTGCCGCAACCTCGACCACTTCGCCAGAAACGCTTGTATCCATGCGGGTTTTCCGGGTTTTGAGCAACCCAGACATCCCCCCGACTTGGGCCAGACTTGACCCAGACTTCTCACCATTCAATCCAGACTGCTTTGCTTCGTTGTCGAGTGCTTGCGGCTCGATCAGCCCGCACAGGCGCTTTTCTCCCGGCTCCTGACCGTCGTACAGCAGTTCATAGCGCATCAGCGACCCGCGCCCGCCGCCGTGCAGCAGCAGGTATTCCATATCAGCCAGCCGCGCGCAGTGCAGTTTCAACTGGCTGTCACTCCAGCCCGTGGCCTGCCGGATGTCGCGGCGCGTGAAGCGCACCTCCGCCGGTTTGATGGCTTCGCGTCCGGCCCGCTCGCCGACCCAGGCATGAATCAACTGCAACAGGCGGCGCGTCTGCGGCGGCATGTCATCGAGCGTTCTGCCGAGGATGCGATGCGCCAGCCGGTTCGCCAGCGCAATGTCCTCCTTGCTGGTTTCCAGGTATTCGAGCATCTGCCCGCGATGGCTCATGCGCTGCACCGGCCTTTGATGCTGGTGCAAGAGCGTGATGGACTGGATCAGCGTGAGGTATTTCATGTGATCGCGCCGCGTGCGCGTCTTGTCGGCCAGAAACGTCAGTTGCGCCGCGTAGGGGTTCACGATGGGCATGGGCCGGATTTGCCGCTGGATGTTGTGATGCAAGGCGGTGAGCGCGGTTTTGCTCTGGCGGGCGAGCAAGCCCTCCAACGTCTGCGCTTGCCGCTGGCGTGCATGAATGGCTTCGGTCTGCTCGCGGCTCTCGTCGATGCTCAAGACCAGGCAGCGGTTCAACAGTTCTTCGTCAATGTCGATGGCCGTGGTGGTGAGCATCAGCATCACCGGGCCTTTGACGGTGTATTGCCGTGTGGTCAATTCGCCGCTGGCTTCGTCCTTGCCGGTGCTGGCAATGGTCAATTCGCCGTCGCTTTGCAGCAGCTTCAAGGCATAGGCCGCTTGCCTCACGCCTTCTTCTTCGGCGATGGCGAGAATCTTGTGTTGCAGGTTCGTTTCGCCCAGGTAGTACAGGCTCTGGCCGGTCATGGCCGAGTAGCGCAGGCGCTGTTCTTCGGGGATGAGGTTCAGCACGGCATCCATCAGGGCGCTTTTACCGGCGGCGCTGGCGCTTTGGATCAGCAGCGCCAGCGGCGCATCGAGCTGGCGCGAGACGGCGGCTAGGTACGCCGCCAGCAGGTTGTCGGCTTCGCCGACGACGCCCAGGGCGGCGAGGTCGGTTTGCAGGCGCTCGATGAGTTTCGGGGATTTCAGCCACGCCAGCGCCGCCGCCGTATCTTCGGGCGCGACCGTGGGCGCAGCGTCGCGCGGGGCCAGTGCCGCAGCAATGGCCGCGTCCTGCATCTGTTCGAGCTTGAGCAGGACTTGGCCGAGTTCGCGTTTCAAGGGGTCTTCGCCTGCGCCGAGTTCGATCACCGCTTGCTTCAAGTAATGCGCGCGGGCCTTGGCGGCGTACAGGTCGAACGTGTCGATGTGCCAGACCTCGCCTTGCCTGACTTGCAGATTGACTTTCATCACCTCGGGCGCGAGGTTCTTTTGCCAACCCTTGATACGCCAGACGCGCGGGCCGAAGGTCAAGACCAGTTCGCCGCCGGTGGCCGGTTCGGTCGGCGCGGCGGTGGACGTGGGGATCGGCGTGGCGGGTTCTTCTTTAGCCGCTGGCTCCTGTTCTTGCGCCTGCGGCGCAGCGGCTAAGGAAGAAGCCGTTTCAGGCGCTGGCGACGCCGGCGCGTTCTCGGCAGTCAGCGCGGCAATGCTCGGCTCGTTGGGTAACTCGGCCACGCTCGCTGCCACCTCAGCCACGGCGACCGCCGGGCCTTTGCCTTTGCCCAGCCACTGCGCCTGACGCAGCATCAGGCCCAGGCTTTTGTCGGCGGGTTTGACCTTGCTGGCGTAATCATTGGCGTCCATGCCCTTGGGAAACAGCACGCGCCAGGCTTCGATGCCGGCTTCGATCAACTGCGTTGCCAGTTCTGCGGCCGCGCGCTCGCCGGCTTCGTCGCGGTCGTAGGCAATCCACACGCGCCGTGTGCCGTGGTGTTTCAGGGCTTGCCAGTGGTCAAACGTAAAGCCATTGACGCCGTAGGCGGCAATGACGTTTCTGTAACCGGCACACCAGAAGGTCATGGCGTCAATCAAGGCTTCGCACAGGATCACATCCTTGTCGGCGATCAGCGCGGCTTCGTTCCAGACACCGGCCAGCGGTTGCGGCAAGTACAGGTGACGCGCGGCGTTGCCCAGCTTGGGGTTCATGCGCCGCCCGTAGCACTGCATGACGTGGCCCGCGTGGGCAGGGTTCGCACCGTCGGGCAGGCCGATTACCGGCACGATCAGGCAGCCGTTGAAGTGTTCATGGCCGCTCGCGCGCAGAATGCCCGACGCTTGCAACCTCGCGCGTTCGGCCCGCCCGCCTTGCGTGTGGCCGGGTGCAAGGCGGTAGGTGAGGGTCTTGTTGGCGTAGCCGAGTTGGAAATGCTCGATCAACTCAGCAGAATCCAGCCCTCGCCCGGCCAGCCAGGCCAGCGCCTCGGTGCTTTGTTTCAGGGTCGCGTAGTAGTAGGACAGCACGGCGTGCAACTGGTGCGGGTCGGCGGTGGCGTTGCCTGCCGTGTCGTCCGGCTCGGCGGCTAAGGAAGGAAGATGACGGCGATAGCTGCGCGTCACGCCGGTACGGGTGGCATGGGCGCTGTCCAGCGGTGCGCCGTTCTGGAGCATCTGCACCGCGTGCGGCAAGCTCACGCCTTGCGTCTTCATCACCCAATCAATCACCGTGCCGCCCGCGCCGCAGCCAAAGCAGTGATACAGGTTCTTGCCCGGACTGACCACCAGGCTGGCCGTCGCCTCCTCATGGAACACACAGCGCAGCGCCCAGTCCTTGCCGCGCTTCTCCAGTTCATACCCCTGGCCCTCGATCAGCCGCAGCAAGGAAACCTCTTTCTTTAGCCGCTCTAGCTCAGGCTCGGGGATGCGGGGCATGGCGTTCTCCTGTAAAAAAGCTGTCAAGCGGAAATTAAATACCTTTTGCGCGATATTATATGTCTGTGTTACGCTACTGTGTCAATGCGTTTTGCAGACCACTCCATACACTGAGGCCATCCCATGACTCTCCTTGCTCTGACCATGATGGAAGACGATGCACTCAGGAAGGCTTTCGCGGCGCGGCTCAAGGAGCTACGCAAGCAGAAGGACTTGACCCAGAAGGAACTGGCGCAGCGCGTCGGCGCGAACTATCAGCAACTCAACAAGTACGAGTGCGGTTTGCATACTCCGCCACTCGACAAACTCGTATCACTGGCCGAAGCCCTGGAAACGACGGTGGACTACCTCATAACCGGCGACCCGGCGCAGAACGTGCCGCTGCACAACACGCAACTGCTGGAGCGGTTCAAGGCGCTTGAAGGCTTCAACGCCAACGATCAGGAAACGGTCATCAAGCTGATCGATGCCATGATCGTCAAGCAGCGCGTGGAATCGGCGGTGCTGCCAATTGGCAGAGGGGGAAGATAAAACAACAAGGGCCGCATTTGCGGCCCTTGGTTTGGCGACTAAGGAGAGGAATGCTCAAAGAAGTTATTCATTATTTTCACTATGCGGGCAATTTTTGAATAAATCATTGAATAATTTATTTTCCGGGAAAAACGAAAGGAAATTGTTACCCTCTCTTTCAACGTGCAATCGCCCACATCGCACACATTCATACACGTCTTTTTTTATATCAAGAAACCTTGTATGAAGATGGTCATGTAGAACATTCCCATGGTCGAGACCGAGGCCGACGTAATCTTTGCCAAAACCTTTGCTTAGTAACCATTTTTCAGTTTCTCCCGCTGTAGCGGCAATCACATATTCTTGGATTTCATCGATCACCCAATCAAAAAAACCAACAAAATCCTTATCTGAAATTAGTATTGCCTTGTAGTCCAATCCAGACTCATGATCATGAATTACATGGCCGCATTCACAGAGAAGTTTACTCATTATGGAATCCTTGGAATGGATATAGTGCCTTGCGAGGTAATTACAGTAATATTTTGAATTTTTCCATCTGCATCTGCGCCAAAAGCTCGAATAATTCCTCGCTCGGCAATTTCAGGAGTCATTCCTGCTTGAGTGCGGGCATCAATGATAATGTTTCCAGATTGCCCGCGAGCATCCGTAATCGTTCTGGACAAAGATGCAGAAAGACCATTGGATGTTTGACTTGCCACGTTGGACATCGTTTTAAGCTCGTACTTCACCCCGTCGATGAAAAAATCCGCCGTGCGCCCAGCCGCCGTCGGGATGATCTCAACGGTTTTCCCGCCAGCAACCATTTCCTTCACAAACGATTGTTCGGCAGCAGTCAGGTTTTCCATTGAGCCAATCAACTTGCCCGCATTGGCCGCTTCCCCCGCTGCCCCGATTCCCCCCTTTGCGGCCAGTTTTTCGGCTTTCTTAATCGCCTCAACAGCATCAATTCCTTTGTTCAGGTCTTTAAGTCCCTTGACGCCCGGAGCAATTCCGAGAATGGCCCAGAAATAATCGCTTTGCGTTTCTGCCTTCAAGAAATCATTGACCGTACCACCTGCGGTCATGTCTGAAGCAAGTCCATGCAAGGTTACAAACCACTTCGTTGCACTTTCGATCTGTTCCGGTGTCCACCCGGATGCCAGCAGTAGAGCTTGATCGGTTTGAGCACGCATGAGTGCGTGCGCCGCTTGCTTTTCCCCGTCGCCAAATGTTCCGGTTCCACCACCGAAAACGCTCAGATAGTCATCGAATGGCCCGCTTCTCAGGCTTCCCATCGCCCTTTGGGCATCTATTTTCAGATTGGTACACTGTTGCGCATCGCCACCACTGCTGCACGCTGTCGCCAAGGCCAGATTTCTTATCTGGTTGAGCATCGTGAGTTCTTGTGCCCTTTGACAAGCGATGTCATCTCCATTGCTGCACGCTCGCTGTTTGTCGATCAGTTCGTTCAGCTCATGGGCATAGAGATAGTTATTTACCGCCGCATTCTGAGCCGCGGTGGCCGCGGTGGTCCCGTCATGTCCGAGGGCTTCGGCGATGACGCCGCCGACGAGCATGGCCAGCGTGGTGTAGCCCCAATCCGATTTGATCTGCCAGTCACTCGATTGCAGGGTGTTATCCAGCAGGCTTTCCGTGATCCCGCCAATCGCCCCGGCGGTTGCATCCTTGCCGGTGAGTTGGGCGGCGGTTGCCCCGAGTGCGCCATGGGCCAGGGTT
>JAIRJU010000301.1 GCA_031260485.1 Pseudomonadales bacterium
CTTCGTGCGCCTCGAATTCTTCCGGCGTGAGAAAGCGCACATCGTTGGTAGCCACCACTGGCGTGCCGGTGGCGAGCGCCAACTCCACCGCGCGCGCCACCTGCTCACCATCGCCCGCGCGGCCTGTGCGCTGAAGTTCCAGATAGTAAGCGTCAGGAAACAGCCGCTGCCATGTGTCCAAAAGCGCCCGCGCTTGATTGAAATCACCCGCGAGCAGCGCCTTGCCGACATCGCCCTTGCTGGCGCCCGACAGCGCGATGAGCCCGTCGGTATTGCCCTGTAGCCAACTGCGCCGCACCGCTACCGTGCCGCGGTGTTGACCTTCCTGATGTGCGCGCGAAATCAGGCGGATGAGATTACGGTAGCCAGTTTGGTTGCGCACCAAGAGCGGCAGCACATGGACCAATTCAAGGTTGCCGTCCTCGGCCACCAGCAGATCGCAGCCGCACAGCGGCTTGACGCCTTTGCCGCGCGCAGCAGTGTAAAACTTGATGAGCGCATAGAAATTGCACTGATCGGTGAGTGCCACCGCAGGCATTCCCGACGCCGCCACGCGCGCCACCAGCGGCTTGATGCGGATCAGGCTGTCGGCTACCGAATATTCGGAATGCAGACGCAGGTGCACGAAAACGGGAGGGGAATTCATCGTGTATTGTCCTGGTTTTCAAACAAGACCGCTGCGTAGTCCATCGCACCGTGAAGGATGTGGACGACGACGATCTGTTCATCGTTCACTCTGTAAAAAATCAAATAATTTCCATGCACGCGCCAGCGAATTCCATACTTTTCATAGCGGGGCACCAAGGGGAAAGCCCGTGGGGAGGCGGCAAGCTCCAGGCTTTTCTGTTGCAACTCAGCAACGAACGACAGTGCGCGGCGCGGGTTATCCTTCGCTATGTAGTCACCGATCTCTTGCAAATCCATTTTTGCTGCGGTCGTAAAACGCACATTCATTCGCGCTTGCTCAGCAGCATCGCTTCATACCGAGTCTTCAGATCGTTGAATACCGCATCGGCGGCATGAGTGTAACCGGCGTCAGCTTCAGCAATGCCGCGCATGATCGAGGCATCGAGGGCAGCCAGTCGCGTCTCCCGATCCTGTATGAGCCGCACACCCTCCCGCAGCACTTCGCTTTTGGAGTTGTAGCGCCCACCATCGACGAGCCGCTGAATGTAGCTTTCAAGCTGTTTGCCAAGGTCGGCGCTTATCATGGGTAAACCCTGTTTCTGAGCGGGCTGAAGAAGGCAACGATCTTATCAACAGTTATCAGACGATGCTATCCGCCCCTCGCTTGGTACTCCAGCCAACGCCACTGGCCGGAAACTCTTGCGATGAATCGCGCTAGGGCCGAGGCGTTGCAGCGCGGCCAGATGTTCTGGCGTGGGGTAGCCTTTGTGTTTGGCGAAACCGTAGCCGGGGTACTGCTGTTCCAGTTCAGCCATTTCGCGGTCGCGCGTGACTTTGGCCAGAATCGACGCGGCGGCGATGGGAGCCAGGCGGCTGTCGCCCTGCACTACCGCCGCACAAGGGTAGTGCCAGCGCGGGGCGCGATTGCCATCGACATAGACGAAATCGGGTTGTATGGCCAGCGACTCCACCGCGCGCTGCATCGCCAGCATACTGGCGTGCAGGATGTTCAAGGTGTCGATTTCCGCCACGCTGGCGCGCGCGATGGACCAGCACAGCGCCTTGGCTTGTATTGTTTCAAACAAGGCTTCACGCCTGGCCTCGCTCAACTGCTTGGAATCCTTGAGCCCCACGATAGGGCACTCAGGATCGAGCAGCACCGCCGCCGCCAACACATCGCCCGCGAGCGGCCCGCGCCCTACTTCGTCGGTACCGGCGATGCGCCGCCCTGGCGCGGGGCCGGGCAGGAACAAGGCCAATGGCGCGTGGGTGCGCATCATGGCGCGCGCCCTGCCACGAGCGCCAGCACGGCATCCGCGGCACGTTCGCTGGCGTTGCGGCGCAGGCTCATATGAATCTCACGGTAACGCGCCTGCAACCGTTCATGACGAGCGCGGTCTTCGAGCAGGTGCTGCACGCGCGGCGCCAGTATGTCAGGCGTCACTTGATTCTGGACCAATTCTTCCACCAAAGCCTCCCGCGCCAACAGATTCGGCAGCGAAAAATATGCTACCCGCAACAGCCGTGAAATCAGCGCATAGGATAACGGCGCCATGCGATAACACACCAGCATCGGCAACTTGCACAAAAGCGCTTCGAGCGTCGCCGTGCCGGAGGCCAAAAGCGCCGCATCCGCCGCCTGCATCAGCAGACGCGACTGGCCTTGCAACAAGGTGATGCCGCTTTGTGCGGGCAGCAGCTCGCGCAGTTGCGCGGCACGCTCCGGGCTCGCGGCAGGCAGTGCGACTTGCAGAGCGGGCAAGGCGGCCTGCAAGCGCTGTGCGGTGGCGATGAAACTGGGCGCGAGCCGCGCCACTTCTGCGCTGCGGCTGCCAGGCAAGAGTGCCAAGAGCGGCTTGTGTGCATCCAATCCCAGCGCGTGGCGCGCGGCGGCGCGATCCGGTTCCAACGGCAGTTCATCCGCCAGCGGATGGCCGACACAGCACACGTTCACACGGTACTTTTCATAAAACGCCGCTTCAAAAGGGAACAGCGCCAGCACCAGATCCGTCGCTTGCGCGATCTTGTGAATGCGCCTTTGCCGCCAAGCCCACACGGAGGGGCTGACATAATGCACCGTGCGTATACCGGCTTGTTTGAGTTTGGCTTCGAGGCCGAGATTGAAATCGGGCGAATCAATGCCGATGAACACATCGACCTTTTCCCGCAGCATCAAGGCGCGCACGTCGCGGCGAATGCGCAGCAGCTCGGGCAAGCGCTTGAGCGGTTCCACCAGCCCCATCACGGAGAGGCGATCCATGGGATGGCGCGACACCATGCCTTGCGCCTGCATCAGCGGGCCGCCAATGCCGTGGAATTGCAGATTGGGATGGCGCGTGCGCAGCGCCTGCATCAATCCGGCGCCCAGAATGTCGCCGGAACTTTCTCCGGCCAGGATGCCGATCCGCAAAGCGCCTGCCATCAGCGCAGAATGCCCTTGGTCGAGGCGCGTATCGAATCCGTCAGCACCCGCACCTCAGGGCAAGTGGCGGCCAGCGCGTCCAACTCGGCCAAGGCAGGCTCCAGCAGCAGGCTTGAACGGTACAACACTTTGTAAGCCTGGCGCAGCGTGTGGATGGCCTCCGCGCTGAAACCGCGCCGCTCCAGGCCAATGATGTTGATGCCCTTGGGCTGTGGCGGCGTGCCTTTGATGATCATGTACGCAGGCACGTCCATGTTCACGTGCGCCTGCGCGCCAATGAAGCTGTGCGCGCCGATGCGCAAAAACTGATAAACGCCCGCGAAGCCGCCCAGGATCGCCCAGTCATCCACGATCACGTGGCCGCTGACCGCAGCGTTGTTCGAGAAAATCGTGTGATTGCCGATGAAGCAGTCATGCGCGACATGCGCATAAGGCAAAAACAGGTTATGCGAGCCGATGCGGGTCAAGCCGCCGCCGACCGCCGTGCCACGATGGAGGGTAACGCCTTCGCGGATCACGTTATCGTCGCCGATTTCAAGCAGGCTGGCTTCGCCGCGGTATTTCATGTCGGAAGGGTCTTCCCCCACCGAGGCGAATTGGAATATACGGTTACGTTTGCCGATACGAGTGGGGCCTTTGATGACCACGTGCGAGGCGATGTCGCAGTCGTCGCCGATCTCGACATTGGCGCCGATCAGCGTCCACGGCCCAATGCGTACATTGCTGCCGATGCGCGCGCTGGGGTCGATGATGGGATCGTAGGCCTTGTTCATGCCCTGCCCCTCCCCCGCACACGGGGAAGGCAAGCGCTAGTGAGGGTGATGCTGGAGGATTTCACTCTTTGCGTTCCGCGCAGAGAATGGACGCCTGGCAGGCCAGCTCGCCGTCCACTAGCGCCTTGCAGTCGAATTTGTAGATGCTGCTGCGCACGAGCACAAGCTCGGCTTCCAGTATCAGTTGATCGCCTGGCACCACTGGCCGTTTGAAACGCACGTTATCGGCGCCGACCAGATAATAAAGATAGCCATCGCGCGGCAGTTTTTCCTGGCTTTTGAAACCCAGAACACCCGCGGCCTGCGCCATGGCTTCGATGATCATCACGCCCGGCATGATCGGCTTTTGCGGAAAATGCCCTTCAAAGAACCCTTCGTTGACGCTGACATTCTTGTAAGCCTTGATGCGTTTGCCGAGTTCGATTTCCACCACTCTATCGACCATCAGAAAAGGGTAACGCTGCGGCAGATAGGCTTTGATCTCGTCAATGGTCATCATAGTAAGGCGGGCCTGTGAGTGGGGTCGTTCAAATCGGTGCGGGCGCTCAAGCGTCGTGGCCGTCGTCCGTAGCACCCAGCAAGCGTTGCTCCAGATGCGACAGGCGTTTGTGGATGGCATCCAATTGCTTGAAACGCACGATGGTTTTTTTCCAATGACTGGTTTGCAGCAGCCCGGTGCCCGAGGAATACACGCCGGGCGTGGCGATGGACTGATTGACCAGCGACATGGCGGTGACAGTGACGCCATCGCAGATGTGAACGTGGTTTATCACGCCCACAGCGCCGGCAATGATACAGTTTTTGCCGATGCTAGAGCTACCGGCGATGGCGCTACAGCCGCAAATCACGCTGTTGTCGCCGATGCGGACGTTATGCGCGATCTGCACCTGGTTGTCGATTTTCACGCCATCACCGATGCGGGTGTGTTCGAGCGCGCCGCGGTCGATGGTGGTGGAGGCGCCCACTTCGACATCATCGCCAATGCGCACGCCGCCCAATTGATGAATCTTCACCTGCGCTTTGCCATCCGGCGCGAAACCAAAACCATCGCTGCCGATCACCACGTTGGCATGAATCAGTGCGCGCTGGCCCAGATATACATCGTCGTACAGCGTGACATTGGGATTGAGCCGCGACCCTGCGCCGATGCGGCAATCGCGGCCAATGACGCAACCGGCGCCGATGCACACGCCCTGCCCGAGCACCGTGCCTGAGCCGATCACAGCGTGCGGCCCCACCGACACGTCCGCGCCCAGCACCACGCTGGGGTCGAGCGTGGCGCTTGGGTGGATGCCAAGGGTTTGCGCGCGTGGGCGAGCGAACAGCGCGCTGGCGCGGGCGAAGGCCAAATACGGTTGCGCCGCGAACAATACCGCGCCTGAGGTGGCGCTGGCCTGGGCGGGATCGAGAATCACGGCGCCTGCGCGGGTAGCGCGCAGGGCATCGAGATAACGGGGATGGTGGTAGAAGCTGAGTTGATCGGGGCCC
>JAIRJU010000269.1 GCA_031260485.1 Pseudomonadales bacterium
ATCGTGCCAAAGGACAACGCGGTGGAAGCCGCATTGCCGCGCCACAGCGAAGTGGCCTTGTGCGCGCATTTGCTGGAGGTGTTGCAGCATTTGCGTGGCGAAACCCCGTTGCCGCGCCCTGAGCCGCAGTTAGGCGAACCCGCGCAAGCGCTGGCCGATTTCGGCGACGTGATCGGTCAGGACGGCGCCAAGCGTGCGCTGCTGCTGGCGGCGGCGGGTGGGCACAACCTGCTGCTGCGCGGGCCGCCGGGCACCGGCAAGACCATGCTGGCCTCGCGCCTGCCGGGCATTCTGCCGCCGCTCGATTTTGAGCAGGCCATGGAAGTGGCGGCGCTGCATTCGCTTTCTGGCAAGGCGCTCGATACGGCGCATTGGGCGCAGCCGCCGTTCCGCGCGCCGCATCATACCTGCTCGGCGGTGGCGCTGGTCGGTGGCGGCAGCACGCTGCATCCGGGCGAGGTGTCGCTGGCGCATCATGGCGTGCTGTTTCTCGACGAAGTGCCTGAATTCAGCCCGCGCGTGCTCGAAGCGCTGCGCGAACCCTTGGAAAGCGGCTGCATCCAGATTTCGCGCACGCGCTATCAGGTAAGCCTGCCCGCGCGCTTCCAACTGCTTGCCACCTGCAACAACTGCCCCTGCGGCCATTACGGTGATGCAGACAAACCCTGCCGCTGCTCACCGGATCGCATCCGCCACTACCAGCAGCGTTTATCGGGCCCGCTGCTCGACCGCATCGACATGCAGATATGGATGCCGCGCCTGAAACAGTCTGAACGTGAATTGCTGCTGAGCCAGGGCACTCATGGCCGTAGCGAAAGCGCTGCGCTGCGCCAGCGCGTGGTGGCCTGCCAAGAGCGGCAACAGGCGCGGCAAGGCAAACTCAACGCCGCGCTGGAGCAGGGCGGGCTACAGGAGAGTTGCGCACTGGGCGAGGCAGAGCGCCAATTGCTGCAACAGGCCCTGGAGCGCTATCAGCTTTCCACGCGCGCCTGCCTGCGCATTCTGCGCGTGGCGCGCACCATCGCCGATCTCGCCGAGCACGAACGGGTGGGCCGCGCGCAGTTGCTGGAAGCCATTCAATACCGTAAGCCGGATCAACAGTAGTGTTCGCGCCGGCACTTTTTGGGCAATCGTGGTAAGAGTCGTCTACACTGCCACTGCGACAACGATGGAGGTATCAATAATGACCTATCCCAAGAGTTACATGACAGAGATTCAGCGCGAGGAATTACGCAAAGGCGGCTTGTCGCAAAATGCGATTTATGCGGCTGAGTCGCAAGCGGCGTTGGAGGCGCATGATAGTGAGACATGCTGGGCGTGGATGCGCTTTGTCGATATTCCAGCCCATTCGTTGTTGACCTTGAAACATTCCGGCGGTGCGGACTACGTGCGTGGACTCGGGCTCAACCTCGCGCCCGCTGAAGCTGTCTACGGCTCGGGCTGGTTGGATGATCCCAGTATTTAATTATGGAAAGCAAAGCGCTTGAGAGCATCTGCCAATGGATGACGTTGGAAGCAGTCAATGCGAGAGAAAAGAGACAATCTTTTTTGCACCGCAGGGGTGCCGATATTCATCACAGTTTGCAGAAAAATTTACGAGAAATCGGCCACAAAGGTGATCTTGCTTTGGCGCTCGGCTTTTATTGATTCAGCGTTACGGGTTTTTCCCGGCTTCAAGGGCCTCGAGGCGGCGCTCCAATTCCGTGAGCCGCGTTTGCGCGCGCGCGAGCAGTTGCGTTTGCGCCAGGAATTCATCGCGCGACACCAGGTTGAGCGGCTTGAGCGCGCTGTGCAGCAGGTCGAAAAGCTCGCGCTCCGCTTTCTCTTTGGCCTCGTTGGCCAAGGGCAGAAGTGTGGCGGCTTTGGTGCTGAGCGTGCGCAGGAAGTCGTTGTCGATCATGGTGGCGGCCCTCGTGTGAGGCGCAAAGTGTACGGGAGCGGGATGCGCCGGGAAACCGCTTTTGAGCCGCGGGTGTCAGTGGGAATTCGGCAGAGGCTCCCTTATACTCGTGGCCCGCAATTGGGTCGTTCTTGAGGAATTAGAACCATGAAAATGATTACGGCGATCGTCAAACCGTTCAAGCTGGATGACGTGCGCGAAGCGCTCTCCAACATCGGGGTGCAAGGCATCACGGTAACGGAAGTCAAAGGTTTCGGGCGCCAGAAGGGGCATACTGAACTCTATCGCGGGGCTGAATACGTGGTGGATTTTCTACCGAAGATCCGGCTTGAAATCGCGGTGGACGACAACATGGTGGATCAGATCATCGAAACCCTGTGCAAGTCCGCCTCCACCGGCAAGATCGGCGATGGCAAGATTTTCGTGCACAACCTCGAACAAGTGGTGCGTATCCGCACCGGCGAAATGGGCCCCGACGCGCTCTGAACGGCGCGCTGTTTTCTTCGCGGTTTTCAGCCGCTCCGCCCGTCTTCCCCCCACAGTTGCTGCAATACTGCCAGCGCCGCCACCGGCGCGGTTTCGGTGCGCAGAATGCGCGGGCCGAGGCGAATGCCCACAAAGCCGTTTTGCCGCGCCAGCGCGATTTCCTGTGGCGCGAGCCCGCCTTCGGGGCCGATCACCAGCGCCACTTCGCCGGTGGGCGGCGCTCCAGCGAGATGCCGCGTTTCACCCTGATCGAACAGCAGTTTCAGCGCGGCATCGCAGCGCTCGACAAACGCCGTGAGCGTAAGCGGCGCCAATACCTCGGGCACCCGCACGCGGCCAGATTGCTCGCAGGCGCTGATCGCCACTTGTTGCCAGTGGTCGATGCGCTTGTCCTGGCGCGAGCCATCGAGCTTCACCTCGCAGTGCGTGGTAAAGAGCGGCTGAATGCGGCTGACGCCGAGTTCAGTGCTTTTCTGAATGGCGTAATCCATGCGCTCGCCACGCGAGATGCCGAGCGCGAGCAGCGTGCGCAGCGGCGATTCCGTGCCCGGATCGTGCGCTTCTGCTACCGCTACCAGCACCTCGTGTTTGGTGATGGCGCTGACGCTGGCCGCGTATTCGAGACCAGAATCGTTGAAGAGGCTCAGCGGCGTGCCAGGGGTGGCGCGCAGCACCTTGCCGAGGTAGTGGGCGCGATCGCCGCTGAGCGTGAGAGGGGTGCTGGCGTACAGTGGCGTTGGCACGTACAGACGGAATCTGCGCACAGGCTCTCCCGTTCGGGTTTAGAGATGGCCGAGCTTGCTGCGTTTGGTGGCGAGATAGCGCTGATTGTGCGAGTTTTCGCCGGTAACGAGCGGTTGGCGCTCGCTAACGTCGATGCCGAGGGCTTCGAGCGCTTGCACCTTTTCCGGGTTGTTGGTCATCAGGTTGACGCGATTGACACCGAGCGCGGCGAAGAGCGGCGCGCAAATGCCATAGTCGCGTTCATCGACGCCAAAGCCCAGCGCCACGTTGGCTTGCACGGTATCGGCGCCTTGGTCTTGCAGGGCGTAGGCGCGGATCTTATTGCCAAGGCCGATGTTGCGGCCTTCCTGGCGCAGATAAAGAATCACGCCGCTGCCTGCGCTGGCGATGCGGCGCATGGCTTCTTGCAATTGCGGGCCGCAGTCGCAGCGTAGGCTGTAGAGCGCATCGCCCGTCAGGCATTCGGAATGCACGCGGCATAGCACCGGTGCCGCGGTATCGAGCGTGCCGTATACCAAGGCCAGATGTTCCTTGCCGGTGCTGGGCTCCAAAAAGACGTGGATGAGAAACTCCCCCCACTGCGTAGGCAAATGAGAAGAGGCGAGGTGGCGAACGGTCACGAGTACAGATTCCTGCCCATAAAAAGGGCCTGCACTTTACCAGAAAACGCGGATAATGCCCCGGTTTTGCTCGAAACGGCCTTTCTCTCAACCTGCCCATGAACACCTCAATGGACTTTGACATCATCATCGCTGGCGGCGGCATGGTCGGCCTGGCGCAGGCGCTCGCCTTGGCGGATGCTCCGCTGCGCATCGCGCTGGTGGAGCAACACCCGCCCGCGCCGCCACCGCCTTTGGATGGCGCGTGCTTCGACAATCGTGTCAGCGCGCTAACTCCCGCGAGCGCCGCGTTTCTGCGCGAGCTGGAGGTGTGGGATGCGCTCGCCGAGCTGCGGCTGTGCCCCTATACCCGGATGCAGGTATGGGATGCCGATGGAACCGGCGCCATCACCTTCGACGCGCGCGATCTGCACCTGGACGCGCTTGGCTACCTCGTCGAAAACACGCTGGTGAGCGCGGTGCTGGCACAGCGCTTGTCGCGTACTGGCGTCGTGTGCCGCTTCGGCGCCCATGTTGCCGGGCTTGAACGCGAAACCGCAGGCTGGCGCCTGGCCTTGAGCGATGGCAGCAGCCTTACCTGCGCCTTGTTGATCGGCGCCGACGGCGGCGCTTCGCGTATCCGCGACTGGGCGGGTATCAACACCCGCACCTGGAGCTACGAGCAACAGGCGCTGGTCACCACGGTACGCACCGCGCTGCCGCACCGCGCCACCGCCTGGCAGCGTTTCATGCGCACCGGGCCTTTGGCCTTTTTGCCGCTGCAACTGCGCGGCGCTTCGGACCAGCACTATTGTTCCATCGTGTGGAGCTGCACACCTGAATTGGCGCAGGAACTTTTGGCGCTCAGCCCGCAGGATTTCGCGCTGCGCTGCGCCCAGGCGTTTGAATACACGCTCGGGGAGGTGAGTGTCCTCAACCCGGTGCAAGGGTTTCCCCTCTGGCAACGGCACGCCGTCGATTACGTGGCGCCGCATCTGGCGCTGGTGGGCGATGCCGCGCACACCATTCATCCGCTGGCAGGGCAGGGCGTGAACCTGGGGCTGGCCGACGCCCGCAGCCTGGCCGCGGTGATCCGCCGGGCCCAGGCCCAGGGCCGCGACTACACCTCGCCGCAAACGCTCAGCCGCTACCAGCGCGAGCGCAAGCCCGCCAACCTGGGCATGATGCTGGGCATGGAAGGCTTCAAGCGGCTTTTCGGCAGCAACGACCTCGCTCTGCGCTGGCTGCGCAACCAGGGGCTGCATCTCGCCGACACCTTCGCGCCCTTGAAACATACCTTGATGCGGCGAGCCATGGGCCACGATTGAGGTATTGCCACTATTTTTATTGCGGTATCGCCTTATTGCGGTATCGCCATTATTGTGAGGTAGCGCCATTGAGGTTTGCATAACCGCGGCCAGCGGCTAGACTCCCCACCCCGGTACCCCTTTGTGCAGAGGAAAACCCATGACCCAACAGACCCTGATCCGCACGGCCATCCTGCTTGCCACGCTGGCGTCCACTGGCGCGCAGGCCCAAGTCAATGCTGGCACCCAAGCGCCAGAGGCGGCGCTGCCATTCACGCTGACACAAGTTGCCAGCTTCAACCTGCCGTGGCGCATCGCGTTTCTGCCCGATGGCCGTATGCTGGTCACTGAAAAGCCCGGCGGTCTGTGGCTGGTGACGCAGCAAGGCGCCAAGGTGCCAGTCGCCAAGGTGCCTGCGGTGCTGAACCAGGGGCAGGGCGGCCTTCTGGGCGTGTTCATCTCACCGCATTATGCGGACGACCACTATGTCTACCTCACCTACTCGGAGCCTGGCGAGATCAGCGGCACCTCCAGCCTGGCGCTGGCGCGCGCCCGTCTCACGCTGACAGACAATGCTGCCAGCCTCGATGATCTGGCCGTGCTGTGGCAGCAAATGCCCAAGGGCAAAGGCGGCCAGTTCGGCGCGCAGATCGCGTTTTCGCCGGACGGGCAATATCTGTTTTTGAGCGTCGGTGATCGTCAGCGCTTTACGCCGGCACAAGATCCGAACCAGGCACTCGGCAAGATTCTGCGGCTGACGCTCGATGGCAAACCGGCGCCGGGCAATCCGATGGCAGGGCAGGTCGGCGCGGCCAGCGTGCCGCTCATTGATCCGCCGCGCGATACAGAGGCCGCCAAGACTGCCCCCATAGTGAGCACTTACACGTTCCCTGGCCCGAACCTCGCGCCCGCGGAAACCTGGAGCACCGGCCACCGCACGCCCTATGGCCTCGCGTTCGCGCCCGATGGCCGCTTGTGGGAACTCGAACACGGCCCCGATGATGGCGACGAACTGAACCTGATCGAACCCGGCAACAACTATGGCTGGCCCCTGGTGGCCTATTCCAGGAACTACAACGGCGTGCCGATTCCCAGCCATGACACCCGTGCGGACCTGGCCAAGCCGGTCATCTACTGGGCGCCCGTGATCGCGCCTGGCAACCTCACGTTCTACAACGGCGCCATGTTCCCCGCGTGGAACGGCTCCGCGCTCATCGGCGGCCTGGGCACGCAGTCGCTGAGCCGCATTACCTTCGATGACAAGGGCGGCGCCACGGCGGCTGAACGCTGGAGCATTGGCAAACGTATCCGCGATGTCGAAGTCGCGCCCGATGGCGCCCTCTGGCTGATCGAAGACGCCAATCCCGGCGGCTTGTTCCGAGTAACGCCTGCGCCTTGAAACCAAGTTGCCCCTGCGGATTCCCCTCCACAGGAGGGAAATTAAAAAGGGGAATTTATGTAGTTGTCCACGTTACGTTTTTCTGTCGCGGAGGCGTTGCAGGAAACGCCTGCCTTCCCTAACATGCGGTCATGATTTTTTCACCGTTGCTTCGATACACACAGCGCGCGCAGGTGCTTGCAGGGAGCGCCGGCCAGGCTGTCCGGCACGGCTCGATGAGTACAGGATCGTGATAGATACGAACGGTTTCAGACCCAATGTGGGCCTGATCATTTTCAACGCCGACGGCAAGCTGTTGTGGGCCAAGCGGATCGGGCAAGATGCCTGGCAGTTTCCGCAGGGCGGCATTCAACACCGCGAAACGCCACAGGCCGCTGCGCTGCGCGAATTACGCGAGGAAGTTGGCCTTGACCCCGTGGATGTGGAAATCGTGGCAAGCACCAATCGCTGGCTGCGCTACCGTCTGCCGCCGCATTTGGTGCGGCAGCGTTCGCACCCGGTGTGCATCGGGCAAAAACAGCGCTGGTTTCTGCTGCGTTTGGTGGGCGATAGCAGCCGCATCCGCTTTGATCTGGGCGACAAGCCGGAATTCGAGGACGTGCGCTGGATCGATTATTGGGAAGGCGTCGAACAAGTGGTGCAGTTCAAGCGCAATGTGTATCGCAAAGCGCTGACCGAGTTGCAAGGCTTTTTTGCCAAGGCGCTACAAGCGCCCGACGCCGCAGTGGCGCTTCCTTCTATGGCACCTACCGCTATGGCACCTACGACTATGACATCTACGACTATGACATCTACGGCTATGACATCTACAACTATGGCACCTACGACAACAGGCATGGCCGAGCATGTGGGCTGAGCACCAAGCCCCCTGCCGCCGCCGATGATTACTCTATGCTGGACATACTGCGTAGCATCATTCAGGAAGTGAATGGCGCGAGGGATCTCGCGGCCACGCTCAGTATCATCGTCCGGCGCGTGCAGGAGGCCATGAACACCCGCGTGTGTTCGATCTATCTGCTCGATAAGAATCTTGGCCGTTACGTGTTGATGGCTACCAAAGGGCTCGATCCTGCCGCCGTTGGCCGCGCCAGCTTGGCGCCGGAAGAGGGGTTGGTAGGCTTTGTGGCGCAGCGCGCCGAACCGCTCAACCTCGACAACGCTCGCTCGCATCCGCGTTATCTCTATATTCCTGAAACCCGCGAAGAAGAATTTGAATCCTTCCTCGGTGTGCCCATCATCCATCACGGTGTGGTGCTGGGCGTATTGGTGGTGCAGCAGAGCGAGCAGCGCACCTTCGACAGCGACGCCGAGGCGCTATTGTTCACGCTGGCCGCGCAGCTTGCGGTCGCCATCGCCAATGCCGAAGCGCGCGGCGCGGTCGTGGGCCTCAGCCCTACCGGGATGCGCACCGCCGACCCCAGCTTCGACGGCGTGCCCGGCGCCCCTGGTGTGGCAATCGCCAAAGCCTTTACGGTGTTTCCTCCCGCCGATCTCAGTGCGATTCCCAAGCGCCCTTGCAGCGACATCGCGGCCGAGATCGTGTTCTTCAATGAATGTCTCGATGCCGTGCGCAATGACATTCGTGAATTAAAAGTCAAAATCAAAGATCGCCTGCGCCCCGAGGAACACGAACTGTTCGACGCCTACCTGCACATGCTCAGCGATAACGCGCTCGGCAACGAAGTGGTGGCCTGCATCAAAGAGGGCTCGTGGGCGCAGGGCGCGCTGGCGCAGGTAGGGCTGTCTTACGTGCGCAACCTGGAACAGATCGAAGACGCTTACTTGCGCGAGCGCGCCACCGACATCAAAGACTTATGTGGCCGCGTGCTGTTCTACTTGCAGCAGAAGCAGCCACAAACCATGCGTTATCCTGAGCGCTGCATCCTCGTGAGCGAGGAATTGACCGCGGCGATGCTGGCCGAAGTGCCCAGAGAACGTCTGGTGGGCGTGGTATCCGCCAAAGGCTCGGCGCACGCGCACGTGGCGATTCTGGCGCGCGCCATGGGTTTGCCTGCGGTCATGGGTGTTTCCGATTTGCCGTTTTCTGAATTGGACGGTCAAGAATTGATTCTCGACGGTTACAACGGCAAGGTCTACAGCAACCCCTCCGAGGCTTTGCGTGGCCGCTATCAGGAAATCGTGCGCGAGGAAGTAGAGCTTTCTGAAGGGCTGGAAGCGATCAAGGAATTGCCCTGTGTTACCCGCGACGGCCACCGCGTGCAACTGTGGGTGAATACCGGCCTGATGACCGACGTACTGCGCTCGCGCGAGCGCGGCGCCGAAGGGATTGGCCTCTTCCGCACCGAAGTGCCGTTTTTGCTGCGCGAACGCTTTCCCACCGAGCGTGAACAAGCGAGCATCTACCGCGAGCAGCTTGAGGCCTTTCATCCCAAGCGCGTGACGATGCGCACGCTCGACATCGGCGGCGACAAGCCCTTGCCCTATTTTCCGATCAAGGAAGACAACCCTTTTCTCGGCTGGCGCGGCATCCGTGTCAGCATGGATCACCCGGAGCTTTTTCTCGGCCAGGTGCGCGCCATGATCCGCGCCAGCGAAGGGCTGGACAATTTGCAGATATTGCTGCCGATGGTCAGCAACGTGCACGAAATCGACACCTCCGTACAACTGATCCGCCGCGCACACCAGGAGTTGGTGGAAGATGGCCATAGGGTGATGCTGCCGCCGCTGGGCGTGATGATCGAAGTGCCATCCATGGCCTGGCAGGTGGATGCGGTGACACGCCGCGTGGATTTCGTCTCCGTGGGCAGCAACGATCTCACGCAATACATGCTGGCGGTGGACCGCAACAATCCGCGCGTGACCAATCTCTTTTCCACGCTGCATCCAGGTGTGCTGCGCGTCTTGGCGCAAATTGCGAAAGACGTGCGCGGCGCCGGCAAAAGCCTGAGTATCTGCGGCGAAATGGCGGGTAATCCCGCGGCGGCGATGCTGCTGCTGGCCATGGGTTTTGAAATTCTGTCGATGAACGCCACTAACTTGCTCAAGGTGAAGTCAGTGATCCGCGACATGACGCTGGCGCAGGCCAAGCTCATGCTCGAACGCGCGCTGGCCGCTGAATCCACCGAAGAAGTCAAAGCGCTGCTGGATCAAGCCTTGTACGAGGCTGGCGTGGGGCGGCTGCTGCGTGCGTCGCGGACCAGTTGATATTGTTATCAAGGCTCTCTTTCGCCCTTTTCTGATCTCTTCCTCTTATGCTGAACTTCCCCCGATTCGATCCCGTAGCGATCTCGCTGGGCCCGCTGCAAATCCGCTGGTATGCCCTCACCTATATCACGGCTTTTGCCGTCGCCTGGTGGCTGGGTTGCCGCCGCGCGGCCAAGCCGGGTTCCCTCTGGACACGGCAGCAAGTGGGCGATCTCGTCACCAACGCCATGCTGGGCGTGATTCTCGGCGGGCGGCTCGGTTATGTGCTGTTCTACATGCTGCCGCAGTACCCGGCGCGTCTGCTCGACGATCCGCTGCTGGTGTTTCGACTCTGGGAAGGCGGCATGTCGTTTCACGGCGGGTTTCTCGGCGTGATAATCGCCGTGGCGCTCTACGCGCGCAGCATCGGTAAATCCCTGTACGAGGTATTGGACTTCGCCGCGCCGCTCACGCCGATTGGCCTGGGTGCCGGGCGTCTGGGGAATTTCATCAACGGTGAACTTTGGGGCCGTGCGAGTGATGTCAGTTGGGCCATGGTGTTTCCCGCCGATCCCTTGCACCTGCCGCGGCATCCTTCGCAACTTTATCAATGTGCGCTCGAAGGCGTGGCACTCTTTTGCCTTCTATGGTGGTACTCGGCCACGCCCAGGCCGCGCTTTGCGGTGGGCGGCATGTTCTGCCTGGGTTATGGCGCGCAGCGTTTTGCCGTGGAATTTCTGCGCGAACCTGATCTCGACATCGGCTTCATCGCCTTCCATTGGCTGACGATGGGGCAATTGCTGTCGCTGCCGATGATCGTGGCGGGTCTCTTCATTTTGCAGCGCGCCTACACGCGCGATGCGTTTCGTGCCAAGGCTTGAACATGCAGCAATATCTCGATCTGATGCGCCGCATCCGCGATGAAGGCGCGCGCAAGCAAGACCGCACCGGCACCGGCACGCTGTCGCTCTTCGGGCCGCAACTGCGCTTTGATCTGCGGCAGGGCTTGCCCCTGGTAACTACCAAGAAGCTGCATGTGAAGTCGATCATTCATGAACTATTGTGGTTTTTGAGCGGTGATACCAATATCAAATATTTGAACGACAACGGCGTCAATATCTGGAACGAATGGGCGGATGCCAACGGTGATCTCGGCCCCGTCTATGGCCGCCAGTGGCGTGCCTGGCCCGGCAAGGATGGCGGCAGCATCGACCAGATCAGCAAGGTGGTGCAGTCGCTCTGCACCAACCCCGATTCGCGCCGCCATCTGGTGGTGGCTTACAACCCCACGTTCGTGGACGAAATGGCGCTGCCGCCGTGCCATTCGCTGTTTCAGTTCTACGTGGCCGAGGGCCGCCTCTCCTGCCAACTCTATCAGCGTTCGGCCGATACCTTTCTTGGCCTGCCGTTCAATATCGCTTCTTACGCGCTGCTCACGCACATGCTGGCGCAGCAGTGCGATTTCGAGGTAGGCGAATTCATCTGGAGCGGCGGCGATACGCATCTGTATCTCAATCATTTGCCGCAGGTGGAGCAGCAATTGCTGCGGCAGCCTTATCCGCTGCCACACCTGGTGTTCAAACGCCGCCCTCCTTCGTTGTTCGA
>JAIRJU010000160.1 GCA_031260485.1 Pseudomonadales bacterium
TAAATTCCCCTCCTGCGGAGGGGTGGCCGCCGCAGGCGGACGGGGTGGTCCACGGTAGAGCGCATTTTTTGCAGGAACCACCCTGCCCTGACGGGCACCCCTCCAGAGGAGGGGAATCCGCACCCGCCAGCACCTTGGTCTCGAAAAATGCTAGCGGGGGAGGAGTTAGGGAGAGCAGATATCAGCGCACCACCACACCCGTAGTTTGGTCAATCAAACGCATACCGGCATCCTGCACGTAATCCTTGGTGATGCCTGCCAGCGAGGTGGTGCCGCTGCCGCGCATACAGATGGCGAGTTCGCGGTTGAGCAAATCGAGCACGCGCTCCACGCCAGCCTGGCCGAAGGCGCCCAGGCCCCAGCAGTAAGGACGGCCAATGCCGACCGCCGAGGCGCCCAGCGCCAGCGCCTTGAACACGTCGGTGCCGCGGCGCACGCCGCCATCCACGATCACCGGCACGCGGCCCTTCACCGCCGCCACCACTTCCGGCAGACACTCGACGGTGCCGCGGCCCGTATCGGTGGCGCGGCCACCGTGGTTCGACACCATGATGCCATCGGCGCCGCTCTCTACCGCCAGGGCGGCGTCTTCGCCAGTTTCGAGGCCCTTGATCACCACGTTCATCTTGGTGACATCTTTCATGCGCTTGATGACCTCCCAGGTCAGGCGCGGATCGACCAAGCCGCTCTGCCTCAGGCCATCGAACATCGGCTTTTGCTTGCCGTCGTAGTGGCATTCGGCGCAGAAGCGGGTGTCCTTGCGCGCCATGATCGACTGCGTTTCGGTGTTGCGGCCACCGGGCAGGTCGATGGTGAAACATACGGTGGTGCAGCCCGCGCGTTCGGCGCGCTGCAACATGGCCACGGTGTTTTCCCACACGTTGGTGGAATAAAGCTGGAACCATAGACCATGGCCATCGCGCGCCGCGAACACTTGTTCGATGGGATCGGAGGCTTGCGTGGAAATGATCATGTGGTTGCCCTTCCCTGCCGAGGCGCGCGCGGCGCCGGTTTCGGCATCGCTGTGCATGGCGCCGCAACTGCCAATCGGGCAGAGGATGATCGGCGAATTGGCTTTGGCGCCGAGGAAGTCGATGCTGGTGTCGACTCTTTCCACGTTCACCAACCGGCGCGGGCGAATCTGGTAGCGGCTGTAGCCTTCGCGGTTGGCGTGCAAGGTGCCGTCGCTATCGACACCGCTGGCGAAATAGCCGAAGTGCGCGGGCGGCACTTTCTCGCGGGCGATGGTTTCCATCTCGAACACGTTGACGACATCCCGCGGCTCCTTCAACTGCGCCCCCAGCGTTTCTTCCACGGCCTGGGCGAAGGCATCGTAGCTGCTGAGCAGCGGGCTGGCGGCTAGAAACTTCAAAAATTCACGGCGAAACTTCAATTGTGACTCAGACATAGACTCCCCTGCTGTGTTTGCTTGGTGTTGGTTTGTGGTGTTTTCTGCGGGTGATTTCGCCGTTTCAAGGCGCTAGTGACTTTACCCAAAACTCCAGGGCTTTTGAAGTGCGTTCCGCTTGATCCACATCCTTCCAAGCATAGTGCGCACGCAACTCGGGATGTTTGCGGTAGCCGCGCTTTTCCCAAAAGCGATCGAGCGGCTGATAGGCACTGGGGCGCAGCGGATGTTCCGGCGGGCGCACCACCGCACAGAAGACAGCGTAATCGAAACCGCCCAAGGCGCGCGCATGAGCCTCGCGTTCCCCGAAAAAGCGCACGCCAAGGCCAAGGCCACGGTAGTCGCGGCGCAGCACCGATTCGGCGCAGTAGAAAACGCGCGCGGGATCATAGCCGGCTGCAATGAAAGGCTGCTGAAAGCTTGCTTCCTCCGCGCGCATCGGAATGCCAGTCGAAGCCCCTACCACCGCGCCATCGGCAAAGGCCACCACCACCACCGCGTCCGCGCAGTTGACATAGGTGCGCAGGTAATGCCGCTCGTACCCCATGCTGCCATCGTAGAGATAGGGAAACTCACGGAACACCTCGATGCGCAAGCGCGCCACGTCGTCGAGATAATCCACCAGCGCCGCACCGGAAAACCGCTGGATGGTCAACGCCTCTGGCATCGGTCTCTCCTCAAAAAAAGGGGGGATTGTAGGCAGCGGCCTGCCGCGAGGGAACGCCTGCGGGTTCCTATTCAGTCAAGAACCCTGACGGCACCGGGCCTAGTCTCTCGAAAGTTTGACGGCATGGCTTGACGCCATGCGGCGGTGCGCCGTATTTTGAGGCATTGCTTGGTGCGGTGCGCATAGTGCACACAAGACAAACACTATGATCAACGCGCAGAACCTAGACCGCAGAACATAAACAGCAAAACAGACAGCACATAACAAAGAGAGGAATGGCACATGTCCACCGCGGATATTGGCGTCCATCGAGAGGCGGAAAGAAAGGTAGAAAGAGAGGCAGAAAAAATGGCGACAATCCGGCTTCGCGCCGTGGTGGCAGGCTGCATGTTGTCCGCCGCATTTTTGGCAATTCCCACCGCCTTGGGCGCGGAAGGCGTCGATCAGCGTCTCCCCGACGCCGCGATGAAGCGCGACTTCGCCACCGTGCACGCGCTTTTGCGTGACGGCGCCGATCCCAACGTCAAGGGCCGTTTCGCCACACCTACACTGCATTGGCTGGTGCGTGTCGATGCGCTCGATGCCGTCAAGGAACTGCTCGATGCTGGCGCCGATCCCAATGCCGTGACCGGCGACAATCTCAGCGCCTTGAGCCTGGCGATCACCAATGCCAACACCGCGATGGTCGAACTGCTGCTCAACGCTGGCGCCAATGCCAACACGCGCGAACCTGCCGGCGAAACCATGCTGATGTCGGCCGCCGCCGTGGGCACGCCGGGCTCCATCAGCGCCCTCTTGGCTCACGGCGCCGAAGTCGATGCACTGGACCGCGATTACGGCCAGAGCGCCCTGATGGTGGCGGCCCGCGAAGGCCATGCCGACGCCGTACAGCTTTTACTGAAAGCGGGCGCCAATCCCAACCTGCACACCAACATCGGCAAAACACCCGCCTTCATCGGCCCCAACTCGGTGCCGGGCTTCGGCTTCGGCGTGGGCATCATCCGCGGCGGCGTTCCCAAGGATCGCGGCCGCCGCGAACCCACGCCCGGCGGCATGACGCCGCTGCTCTACGCCGCACGTGGCGGCTATGTCGAGGTGGGCAAACTGCTGCTCGACGCCGGCGCCGACCTCAACGCCAGCGAAGCCGACAACATCTGGCCGCTGTTGATGGCCATCTCCAACGACAAAGTGCCCATGGCGCAATTTCTGCTCAAGCAACCCAAGGTGCTCATCAATAGCCAGGATTGGTATGGCCGCAGCCCAATCTGGGAAGCGGTGAACGTGCGCAACATTTACATCCACAATGCTTTTTTCACACACGATGTCGATCGAGAACCTTTGTTGGGGCTGATCCAGGCGCTGCTCGACGCGGGCGCCGATCCCAACGTGCGTACCAAGGAAACACCGCCGTTCCGCAATCATTTGTTGGCCATCACCGGCTCGCTGGAGTGGGTGGATTTCACCGGGCAAACGCCGTTCCTCACCGCGGCTTTCGCCGGCGATGTCACGGTGATGAAACTGCTGCTCGCGCATGGCGCCGATCCGCGCATCGACACCTTTGAAGGCACATCTCCACTCATGGCGGCTGCGGGTGTCAACTGGACCGTGGCGCAAACCTGGACTGAAGGCGAGGCGCAATTGCTCGAAGCGGTGAAGCTCTGCCAGGAGCTTGGCATGGACCTGAACCAAAGCAACTCCATGGGCATCAACGCGCTGATGGGCGCCGCCAACCGCGGCTCGGACACCATCATCCGTTACCTGGTAGACCAAGGCGCCGACCTCGCCAAGCTGGATAACGAAAACCGTAGCGCGCTCGACTGGGCCAAGGGCGTTTTTCTCGCCACCCACCCCGCCGAAGCCAAACCCAGTTCCATCGCCCTCATCACCGAGCTATTGACCGCTCAGGGCAAACCCGTGCGTTGATCGAGGTCGTTTCACAAAATAGTTGTTCCACAAAGTAGCTCCACAAAAAAATAGTTCCACAAAAAAGTAGCTCCACGAGGCAGGCTCCAAGAAGCAGGTTCCAAAAGGTAGGTTCCAACATGTTGCGCAAACTCGCTTTTACCGTAATGTCCCAAACACTGTCCACGTCGGTGCGATCGCTGTCGCTCGCCATGCTGGCGCTATACGCGGCGCCGAGCCTGGCGCAGCAAACCCCGCAGTTGATCGCCGACTACTGCACCAAGTGCCACAACCCCGAGGATTGGGCGGGCAGCCTTGATCTCGAAGCGCTGGACTTCAATCACGTCGATAACGGCGCCAAGGATTGGGAAACCGTGATCCGCAAACTCAGCGCGGGCATGATGCCGCCGGGCGGTCAGGAACGTCCGCCACAAGACGCGGTGAAGGCGTTCGTGGCCGATCTCGAAGGCCGCCTCGACACACAGGTGAAAGTCGTTCCCGCTTCTCCCGCGTTACACCGGCTCAATCGCACCGAATACGCCAATGCCATCCGCGATCTTTTGGATCTCAACATCGACGCCGCCGCGCTGCTGCCGCAGGACGACGCCAGCGAAGGCTTCGACAACATTGCCTCCGGGCTCGGTATTTCGCCCGCGCTGATTCAAGGTTATACCTCCGCCGCGATGAAAGTGAGCCGCCGTGCCGTGGGCGACATGACCACCACCGAATCGAGCGCCAGCTACACCGTTTCGCCCACGCTCAAGCAGGATCAGCACATCGAGGGTCTGCCGCTCGGCACCCGCGGTGGCCTCGTCATCAATCACAACTTTCCGCTCGACGCCCTCTATGAATTCCGCGTGCGCGGCGGTGGCGGGCGCGGCCCCGGCGTGCAGGTGCAGGTGACGCTTGATGGCGAGGAGATCAAGCCAGATAACGTCCGCAGCTTCCGCCTGCCGCTCACCGCTGGCGAACACGAATTGACCGTGGCCCTGCTCGACACCTCGCGGCCTACCGGCGTCAACGACATCTACTCCGTCTATGCTCCGCCCGGCAGCATCGATACCGTGGAAATCGTCGGCCCCTTCGACGCCATCGGCCCTGGCAATACCGCGAGCCGCCAGCGCATCTTCAGTTGCTACCCACAAAGCAACGACGAACAGCGCCAATGCGCCGAACGCATCGCCGTGGACATGGCCACCCAGGCTTTCCGTGCGCCGGTCAAACTCGATGACATCAAGCCGGTGATGGCGTTCTATGAACAAGGCCAGCGCGAAGGCGGTTTTGAAGACGGCATTCAGCAGGCGCTCTCGCGCATCCTGCTCGACCCGCGCTTCCTGTTCCGCTTTGAAGAGGAACCCGCCGATGTTGCACCAGGCGCGGTCTATACCATCAGCGATCTGGAGCTGGCCTCGCGCCTGTCATTCTTTTTGTGGAGCAGCATTCCCGACAACGAGCTTCTAGGGCTGGCCGAACAGAACCGCTTGCACGAGAAAGACGTGCTGCTCAGCCAAGTGCGGCGCATGTTGGCCGATCCCAAGGCCGAGGCTTTGACCAAGAACTTCGCCGGGCAGTGGCTCTATCTGCGCACGCTCGCCAATGTCACGCCCGAATCGGCGAACTTCGATGAAAACCTGCGTCAGGCTTTCACCCAGGAAACCGAACTGCTGTTCAAGCACATCGTCAACGGCGACCGCTCCGTGATCGAACTCCTGGATGCCGATTACACTTTCGTCAACGAGCGTTTGGCCAAGCACTATGGCATCGACGGCATCTACGGCTCCTACTTCCGCCAGGTGTCCTTGCCCAAGGAAAGCCAGCGCCGCGGCCTGCTCGGCCAGGGCGCCATCCTCACCGTCACCTCCACCGCCAGCCGCACCTCGCCGGTGATCCGCGGCGCCTGGATCTTGCAGAACCTGCTGAACGCCCCGGTGCCGGCGCCGCCCCCTGGTGTGGAAACCAACCTCGACGGTGATGGCACCACCGTGCTCACCACCTCCGTGCGCGAGCGCCTCGAAGCGCACCGCGACAATCCTTCGTGTGCCGCCTGCCACCGCATCATCGACCCAGTAGGCTTCGCGCTCGAACATTTCGACCCCATCGGCGGCTGGCGCGAATACGACGGCGACAGCAAAGTCGATTCATCCGGCACCTTGGCCGATGGCACGCCGATCCAAAGCGCTGGCGACCTGCACGCGGCGTTGATGCAGCGCTCAGGGCTCTTCATCAACACCATGACGGAAAAGCTGCTGACCTACGCCCTGGGCCGCGGCCTGGAGTACTACGACATGCCTACCGTGCGCGCAATCAAACGGCAGGCGGAGAAAAACGATTTTCATTTTTCCACCCTTGTCGAAGGCATCGTGCAAAGCCCGCAATTTACGCAGCGCGTAAAAAGCGGCGGCGCTGCCAACGACGCCCAACACACGGCTTCACGCTGAACGACTTCACGCTGAGAGGAAAAACCCATGGCCAATTTCTTGAGCAAGAAACACCTGAGCCGCCGCACCCTGCTGCGTGGCGCGGGTACCACGCTGGCGCTGCCTTTTCTCAGCGCCATGCTGCCAGCCGCCACCACGCTGGCACAAAGCGGCGCCGCACCCAAGACGCGCTTTGGCGCCATTTATGTGCCACACGGCGCCACCATGGCGCGTTGGACGCCCAAAGACAGCGGCAAAAACTTCACCTTGAGTGAAATCCTGACGCCGCTCGCCCCCTTGCGCGAACAGCTCAACGTCATCACCAACCTCAGTCATCCGCTGGCCTATGGCCCCGGCGGTGCCATCGGCAATCACAACCGTTCCTCCGCGGCCTTTCTCAGCGGCGCCAAGGCTGAACCTGGCGCACAGCCGCGCCTCGGCATCACGCTGGATCAGGTGATAGCGCAGCGCCTAGGGCGGGATACGCCGCTGCCTTCGCTGGAACTGATGATCGAAGCCGCCAGCCTAAGCTGCGGCGAAGGGCTCAGTTGCGCTTACCGCAACACCATTTCCTGGCAGAACGACATCAGCCCCTTGCCGATGCAGAACAACCCGCAGGTGGTGTTTGAAAATCTCTTTGGCGACGGCGCCACCGTGGCGCAGCGCGATGCGCGGCGCACGCAGTCGTTGAGCTTGCTCGATTCAGTGACCGAACAGCTTGGCAGCCTGAACAAGCAACTGCCCGCCGATGACAAAGCCCGGCTCGATCGCTTCGTCACCGACGTGCGCGAAATCGAGCGCCGCATCCAGCAAGCGGCGGATAACGTCACCGCCGATGTCGCCGTGCCCAGCAAACCCACCGGTATTCCCGAGAACATCGAAGAACATCTGCGTCTGATGTACGACCTCGTCGCCCTGGCCTGGCAGGCCGAGATCACCCGCGTTTCCACCTTCCTGATGTGCAACGAACTGAGCACCGCGGTATACCCTGGCAGCGGCGTGCGCGATTCTTTCCACACCTTGTCGCATCACTCCAACAACGAAGACAACAAAGCCCGCTTCGCGCTCATCAACCGCTACCACGTTGGGCTGTTCAAGGATTTCGCTACCAAACTGGCCTCTCTGCCCGAAGGTGACGGCACCTTGCTCGACAACGCGCTGGTGCTGTACGGCAGCGGCATGAGCGATGGCAATTCCCATAACCACGACCCGCTGCCGATCTTGCTGGTTGGCGGTGCTGGCGGCACGCTGGAAGGCAATCGCCACTTAGTGTTCCCGGAAAAAACCAACATGTCGAACCTGCTGCTGGCCCTGCTCGACAAACTGGGGCTACCGCAAGCCAGCTTCGGCGACAGCACGGAAATGCTGACGATTTGAACATCTCCCCGTATGCTAGGGCGGCCCACGAATTGCGGACCGCCCATGGCTTCCACTGAACTCTCTTTTTTCGATAGCTACCCCGCTACCTCGCTCGCGTCCAATGGCCACTCTGCGCAATTGCTCAAGCATTTGCGCAGCCGTATCCACGATTTCGCCAACTCGCTCGACATCGAAGACACGCTCAATGCCACACTGGCGACGCTGATGCGCGACCTCAGCACCGAAGCTGCCTCGGTGTTTCTGTTCAGCCCCGATCAGAGCGAGCTGGTCTGCCATGCCTGCGCGGGTCCGGTGGACCTGCGCGGGATGCGTATCCCGCGCGATCAAGGCATCATCGGCACGGCGCTGGAGTTGCGCCGTATCCAGATCGTGCGCGACGTGCAGCAAGCGCCCCGTTTTTACCAAGGGCTCGATCAAGCCACCGGCTTCACCACGCGCTCACTGCTGTGCGCGCCGCTCCTGGTGCAGGAACGCGCCCTCGGCGCCATCGAACTGCTCAACAAGCGCCCCACGCCCGAGAACCCTCAAGGGCTCTTCTCCGACCTCGACGTGCAATTGCTCGACATCCTGGCGTCGGCCGCCGCGCTCGCCATCCGCAGCGCCACCATGGCGCACGAACTGGTGCGTGGAGAAACCCTGCGCCGCGAACTGCAACTGGCGCGCGGCATCCAGGAACGCTTTCTGCCGCCGTTCAACGCTGCCGATCCCATCGTGGGCTTGAACCAGGCCGCCAAGAATGTGTCCGGCGACTTCTACGACTACCAACGCCTGCCCGATGGCCGCTATGCCTTCAACCTGGGCGACGTCTCCGGCAAAGGCATGGACGCGGCCATCCTGATGGCGCGGGCGCACAGCCTTTACCATTGTTTGGCCAAAACCCAAGCGTCGCCCGCCGCGGTGCTCTCGACCCTCAATGAAGAATTGTGCGAGCACGCCATGCGTGGCCTCTTCGTCACCATGATCGGCGGCCTCTATGACCCGGCGAGCGGCGAAGTGGTGCTGGCCAACGCCGGCCATCTGCCCGCGCTGCACCGTAGTACCACTGGCCATTTCGTGCGTTATGGCGCATCCGGCCTGCCGCTGGGCATCGTCAGCGGGCAAGAGATCATGGAACAACGCTTTTCACTGGCCGGCGGCAGCCTGTATTTGTATACTGACGGCCTTTCTGAAGGGCTAGCCAGAGTCCTGCGACTGCCGGACGATACGGCCAACCTGGAGCGATTGATCAATCACTTGACACCGCTGCCGCGAGAACAACGCTTGCGGCAACTGGCGCAGGAAGCATCCCAACTGGATTACAGTTTCGATGACCTTACCGTGTTGCTGATCGAAGAACCGAAACACCAGGCTGACCAGGCACGGCCATGACCAAAACCAAAAAGCTGCTGGACTTCCAATTTCCCGCCCGCGCCGACCAGCTCTGCCAGGTTCGCCAGCGTTTGCGTGAAGCGATGGGGGCGTGCAGCAAATCGGAACAATTGGTCAATTGTGTGCTGCTCGCGGTAGGCGAAGCCTGCATGAACATCATTCAACATGCCTACGGCAAGGATGAACAAGGCGACATCATTCTGGAAGTGGAAAAACACGGCAGCAATGTCGTGGTGTTTCGGCTCACGGATTTCGCGCACCACAAGACGCGCGCACAAGACATGCAGTCGCGCCCGCTGGACGAGATTCGTCCTGGGGGTTTGGGTTGCCACATCATCAATGAAGTGATGGACGAAGTGCAGTTGATCGAATGCGACAGCGATTGCGGCAATGTACTACAAATGAAGAAACGTCTGCGCAAAGCGCGGCATTGAAGCAATACCAATTGATGTAATACCAATTGATGCAACACTAATTGAAGCACTACCAATTAAAGCAGCACCCATTAAAGCAACACTAAATTGAAGCAACACTACCAGCACCACGCGTCGAAGCATCACCAGGAACCGCCCATGCAAACCAACATCACCTCCACGGCCAGCTACGATTTGCTGACGCTCAGTGGCGAAGTGGACCTGCACTATTCCCCCACCTTGCGCGAAAACATCCTCGGCTCGCTCAAGGCCGGCAAGCCGCTCTTGGTGGATCTGGCGCAGGTGAGCTACATCGACAGCTCCGGCATTGCCTCGCTGGTGGAAGGCTTTCAAACCGCCAAATCCGCCAAGCTCGGCTATGGCCTGCTCAATGTCAGCAGCCCTGCCATGCAGGTGCTCACGCTGACCCGGCTCGACAAGATCTTCGCGCTCTATACCAGTACCGATCAGTTTGAAACTGCGTTGCAAGCATAACCAGCGGTTGCAAGCATAACTAACGATAGCCTGCATGACATCCCCAACGCCCAGCCTCAACATCACCGGCAATGCCATCGAGGTCAGAAAGCTGACCGTCGATTACGGCGCGCGCCGCATTCTCAGCAACATCGACCTCGACATTCCCAGCGGCAAGGTCAGCGTCATCATGGGCGGCAGCGGCACCGGCAAGAGCACCTTGCTGCGCTGCATCCTGGGCTTGAAGCTGCCCACCTCCGGCAGCATCCACATGCTCGGCACCGACATCACCACCGCTACCACTGCGCAGCTTTACCAGTTACGCAAGCAGACCGGCGTAGCGTTTCAGGGCGGCGCCTTGTTTTCCTCGATGTCGGTGGCCGAAAACATTCAACTGGCGCTGCGCGAACATACCAACCTCGACGAGAGCACCATCCAGATCATGACCCGCATCAAACTGGACATGGTGGACATGCTGCACGCCGAACACCTGATGCCCTCGGAGCTTTCCGGCGGCATGACCAAGCGCGCTGCGCTGGCGCGCGCCATCATCATGGACCCCAAGCTGCTGTTTTTCGACGAGCCCTCCGCCGGCCTCGACCCCAGCACTTCCGCCGAACTCGATGAACTGATTCTGCTGCTGCGCGATTCGCTGAAAATGACCATCGTGGTGGTCACGCATGAATTGGAAAGCGCGTTCAAAATCGCCGATCAAATTTCGATCATGGGCAAAGGCATCATCCTCGCCACCGGCACGCCAGAAGAAATTCGCGCCAGCGCCGACCCGGAAGTGCAGGGCCTGTTGCACCGCAAACCACGCGAGACCGTCGTCGATACCGAAGCGCATTTGAAAGCGCTGGTGGGCGAAACGTCCTAGCCTGACGTGAATTGCCGAGCATTACCCGAACCCCAATGGCCCGAACAAGCGTTATTTAAGCAAGCGTTACCTGAGCAAGTGTTACCTGAGTAAGCATTACCTGAGACAGTCTGATGATAAAAGCCCTGGAAAAACTCGGCACTGAGGTGTTGGACGGCCTGGAAATGGCTGGCCGCACCTGCAACCTGCTGCTGCTCACCTTGTGGCAGATGCTGCAACCGCCCTACCGCTTCTACCCCATCGTGCGCCAGATGTATTTCATTGGCGCGCGCTCGATTTCGCTGATCATCATCAGCGGCGTCACCATCGGCATGGTGCTGGGCTTGCAGTTCTATTACATCCTCGCGCGCTTCGGCTCGGTGAATCTGCTTGGCCAGGGCGTTGCGCTCGGCGTGATCCGCGAACTCGGCCCGGTGATGACCGCGCTGATGGTGGTGGGCCGCGCCGGCTCGGCGATCACTGCCGAACTGGGCATCATGCGCACCACCTCGCAAATCGACGCCCTGGAATGTATGGCGATCTCGCCAGGCAAGTTCATGGTGGGCCCCAAGGTGATCGCAGGCATTTTGTCGGTGCCGCTGTTGACCCATATCTTCGATTTCGTGGCGCTGTTCGGCGGTTATTTCGTCGGCGTGGTGATGTTCAGCGTACCCGAAGGCTCCTACATGAACGGCATGGTTGACGCCGTGCAATGGGTGGATGTGCGTTTGGGTCTAGTGAAATCGCTGATTTTCGGTCTGCTCGTCACCCTGATCTGCTGCGCCCAAGGCTACTATATGCACTTGACCAAAGCGGGCTCGCAAGGCGCCGAAGGCGTCAGTTTCGTCACCACCAACGCCGTGGTGCTGTCATCCATTGCCGTATTGTTCAGCGACTTCCTCATCGGCGCCTTGCTGCCCTGAGCAGCAAGCATCGCCACGAGCCGCATTTTCAGGAGAAACCCCATGAGCAAATTCAATATTCAGTTGGCCACCGGCATTTTTGTGGCCGTGGGCATCCTTGCCTTCACCTACGCCGCGGTCAACATCGGCGGCGCCAGTTTGCGCGCGGCGCCGGGCTATACGCTGACAGCGCGCTTCACCTCGATCTCAGGCTTGCGTGTCGGCGGCGTAGTGGAAGCGGCGGGCGTGCGCGTGGGCACCGTGAGTAGCATCGACTTCGATCCCAGCACCTTCGACGCCGTGGTACACCTGCGCATCAACGAGGGTATACCCGTACAAGAAGACGCCATCGCCTCGATCCGTACCCAGGGCATCATCGGCGAGAAATTCGTGAAGTTGACCCCTGGCGGGTTCGATGAACTGCTCAAGGATGGCGGCGAAATCACCGAAACCGAATCCGCCGTCAGTCTGGAAGAACTGATAAGCAAGTACATTTTCAGCGGCAACAGCAGCACACCGGCTGCCAACTGAACCGTGCCTGGACGCACTGGAGTACATTCATGGCCCTTCACATTCGCACCCTGCCCATTCTCTGCGCCTTGCTCTTGAGCGGCGCCGCACCTGCCGTTCTTGCGCAAGATCAGGACGACGACGACTTCTTCGTGTTCGACGATGACGACGGCGCGGAAAACACCACGTCCACCATTGCCGACCCGCTGGAAGGCTTCAATCGCGTCATGTTCACGGTGAACGACAAACTCTATCGCGGCGTGCTCAAGCCGGTAGCGCGCGGCTTGCGCATCCTGCCCGAACCGATGCGCATAGGCGCCGCCAATTTCTTCGCCAACCTGCGCACACCGATGTCCGCGATCAGCGCGCTGTTACAGGGCGATCTGCGCAACGCGGGCTCCGAAACCGGCCGCTTTCTGCTCAATACCACCGTCGGCGTTCTGGGTCTGCTCGATCCCGCCACCGAGGTTGGCCTGGTAAAGGACGAGCACGATCTCGGTCAAACCCTCGGCAAATGGGGCGTAGGTCATGGCGCCTATCTGGTACTGCCCTTCGTCGGCAGCAGCAGCCTGCGCGAGTTCCCCGGCATGATCGCCACCAGCGCCCTCAACCCGGTGTATGGGAATGCCCACAGCGACACCATCCTGGCCGCCAATCTCGTCAGCGCGCCGGTATCTTTGTCGCTCGACAAGGACACCTACGAAGCCTTCTACGACAGCGCGCTCGATCCCTATGTGTTCTTCCGCAGCGCCTGGGTGCAAAACCGTGCGGGGCGTGTGGCGAAGTGATCCACACCTGGCCGTTTCTGCTGGCGGCAAGCGTGAAAATAACGAGTGCCCGCGTCACATGTCGCGCTTTTTGCGTCAGCCTGTGTTCATGCGCAACAGCTAAACTGCGCAACTGTTCATGCACTGCGCAACTATCTCATGCACTGCGCAACTACACGTAACCGCGTATAATGCGCGCCCGATTGGCTACTAGCTCAAGGAGTATCACGATGCGCCATCTTGCCAGCTTCTACACCCTGTTCTTCGCCCTGCTGCTGAGCCTGGGCTTCACCAGCGCCGCACAGGCACAGCGCGACACGCCCTCCGCCGCCGTGAAGACCACCGTGGACGCCATTTTGGCCGTCCTGCGCAAGCCGGACTTCACCTTCGCGCGCGACCGCAGCGCCATCAGCGCCACCGTCACCGAGGCATTCGATGCCACCGCCATGGCGCAGAGCGTGCTGTCCACCAACTGGCGCAGCGCCAGCAAGGAGCAGCAGGATGTCTTCCGTGATCTCTTGCTGCAAACCATCGAGAACACCTACATCGACCGTATCAAGGCTTACACCAACGAATCCGTGGAATTCCGTGGCGAAAATACCACCGGCGACCGCTCCACCGTACAAACCGTGATCGTCACTGCAAAAGGCAACGTACCGGTGAACTACAAGTTGCGTCAGCGTTCGGACGGCTGGTTCGTGTACGATGTCGAAGTCGAAAATGTCAGCATGGTCAGTTCTTACCGCGATACTTACCGCGACATCGTGCGCCGCTCCGGCATGAACGGCCTGCTCGAACAAATGCGCGTCAAACTGGCGCAATTGAAAGCAGCGCAGGGCGCTTGAGCGCCGCCACTCCCTCTGCGTCGCGCAATTCCTTACTTTTTACGCTTTCCGCCCGCCTGCGGCTCTTGCCGGAGGCGGGTCTTTTTGTGCTAGAATGCCGCACTTTTTTCCGGCCCCTAATTCTTTCAACCCTCACCCGCAGCCCGGCTCATCGCGTCCATGGCCCAAGTACTAAGCCTAAAAGAACTGCGCACCAGCAGTGTTCTGAAAGTCGAAATCAGCAAACTCGAAGAAGACAAGACTCAACTCCTTGAGCAACTCGAACGGCAGAAAGAGGCCGAGCAGAACTTGCGTGATGAGTTGGTCGAGCAGAAAAAAGACTTCGAGCATCTGGAAAAGCAATTTGACCACTTCGCCGGCATGGAAGCCGAGTTTGAAGCCCTGCAACAGCGGGTGCAGATGGAGCGCCTGGAACAACTGATCGACGGCGACAAGAAAGACTCCCAAGCCAAGGCGCTGTTACAGAAACTGCGCAGCGATCTCAAGGAAGCGCAGGACGAACTGCGTGAACTCAAGCTGCTCGACCCGCTGCGCCTCAAGCGCCAAGTGGTCGACCTCAAGAAAAAGACCCAGCAGCAAAGCACCGACAACCAGAGCCTCAACACAGCACTCGTCACGGTGCGCAAGGAATTGAAGGAAGCCAATACCGAAAAGGACACGCTGCAACAACAGCTCAAGGCCAGCCAAAACGGTACCGACTTCTTCTGGCAATCCGTAGACAGCGTGTGGGTACTGTACGAATCCAGCGTCGTGCTCAAGGACGAAACGGTCGAGAATCCAGACAAATTCAAGCGCATCCGCGTGCTCAACACGCTCACCGGCATGAGTGCGCTGAGCAAGGGCAAGGACGACAAAGACCAGGCCGAGTGGCTGGGCACGCTCGAGGTTCCCGCCGACGTCAGCGCGGAAGCTGGCAAGCGTATGCTGGCAATCACCGCAGAACTGGAAGACAGCGCCGACTGAGGCCACTCTCTTTTCCTTTCTTTCTTCCTTCCTTCTCCTGCCTGCTGCGTAGGCCGGGCATCAAACCCTCCACGACACCCTTGTGCCGGGTTTACGCTGCGCTCCAGATCGGCCTACCGCCTCAGCCAAGCCTGCGATCCTGCGCGAAGTGACGTGCATCACATTTTCCGCGACAACTCCGCGCGAGCAGGCGCGTTATCGCTATCATCGCAGTGCCTCTTTCCAAACGAGTATGCGTACATGCAACTGGAAATGATCTGCACCGGCGAAGAAGTGCTGTCCGGTCAAATCGTCGATACCAATGCCGCGTGGTTCGCCAACGCCATGATGGACGTGGGTGTCGAATTGCAGTTGCGCACCACCGTGGGCGATCGCATGAATGACCTCATGCGCGTCTTCACCGAACGCAGCCACGCCGCCGACCTGATTCTGGTCAACGGCGGGCTTGGCCCCACCAGCGACGATCTCTGCTGCGACGCCATCGCCCGTGCCACTGGCAGAGCCTTGGTGGAGCACAGCGCCTGGCGTGAGCACCTGCAAGAATGGTTCAAAAACCGCAATCGCGTGATGCCCCCATCCAATCTCAAACAGTGCCTCTTGCCCGAAGGCGCGGTGCTGGTGGACAACCGCAACGGTTCCGCGCCGGGCTTCCGCCTCAAATTCAATCGCGCCTGGTTTTTCTTCACCCCTGGCGTGCCTGCCGAGTTCAAACCGATGGTGCTGGAACACTTCGTGCCGTTCATGCGCGCTACCTTCGGCCAGAGCACTGCTACCCAGCTACACAAACTGCTCACCTTTGGCCACGGCGAATCCGCCCTGGCGGAGCGGCTCGAACGGCTGACGCCACCCGCTGGCATCACGCTCGGCTACCGGCCCTCGCTGCCTTATGTCGAAATCAAAGTGTTTGCGCGCGGCGCGGACGCTGCCTTGGCGCTGCCCGCCTATCTCGATACCTTGCGCGCCGCGCTCGGCGCCGCCGTGGTCAGCGAGCGCCATTCCGATCTCGCCGCCGCGGTACATGAATTATTGGTCCAGAACAGCCATAGCTTGAGTCTGGCCGAATCCTGCACCGGCGGCATGTTGAGCAGCCTGCTGGTGGACCATGCCGGTAGCTCCGCCTATCTGCAACACGCGGTGGTGAGCTACAGCAACGCCGCCAAGGAAAAATTCTTGAACGTGAGCCCTACGACACTCGCCAACCATGGCGCGGTATCCACGGAAACAGCCATGGCGATGGCGTTTGGCGCGCGCAGTGTGCTCGACAGCGATTTTGCGCTCGCCATCACCGGCATTGCTGGCCCGGACGGCGGCAGCGATGCCACCCCGCCAGGCACCGTGGCCATCGCGCTGTGTGATCGCACTGAATGCTGGACACAGATGCTAAAACTGGCGCAGCGCTCACGCGGCGCGGTGCGCGCCATGAGTTGCGCGGTGGCGCTCGACATGCTGCGCCGCCGGCTGTTGCAGCAGGAGGTTGTCGTTCCCTATTCCGTCATTGCGGTGCTGGAACAACGGCGGGAGAGTCATCATTAAACTGGTGTTCTCCCTGCGCTGGAAGCTGGTGCTTTCCCTGATTCTGCCGCTGCTCTTGATCGCCAGCGTGGTGATGGGCGTGACACTGCGCCGTGTCTACGATTCCGCCGTGCTGACGCTGCAAGACGAACGCTTGAGCGAAGTACGCCTGCTCGCGCGCGGCATCGACTTTGAACTGCGCTCCGTCTCACAAGTGGCGGAGAATACCGCGGCGCTATTGCGCATCCAGAGCACCTTCAACAAAACCCAGTTGTTCAACATGCTGCGCGAAACCGCCGCCAGCAATCCGCTGGTGTACGGCGCCGCCGCGGCTTTCGAGCCCTTCAAGGCCGATCCCAAGCTCAAGCTGTTCGCCCCTTACGTATTCGACACCGACCTCAAAGCGCTCGACCTCAGCACCATCACCGGCGACTACACCAAGAACAGCCTCTGGTATGCCCCGATACGCAACAGCCGCAGCGCGCAATGGAGCGAACCCTATTTCGACACCGGCGCCGGCAATCTGCCGATCACCACGTATTCCACCCCGCTCATCCGCGACGACGAATTCCTTGGCGTCACCACCGTGGATCTGCGGCTCGATCAGCTCACGCAACAGGTAGCGCGGCAAGTGCCCATCAGCAACGCGCGCGTCATGATCATGAGCGCCAGCGGCCACTTCGTATCGCATTACGATCCGCGCCTTAAACCCAGCGACACGCTGCAAGAGCAAGCGGCACAGCGCCAGGTGCCCGACTATCAAGCGCTGGTCGACGACATTCTGCAAGGCAATACCAGCCTGCGCGTGCTCAGCAACGCCTACATCGACGGCGACGCTGGCAACAGTTGGGTGCTCTATACCCCGATTCCGTCCACCGGCTGGTTGCTCGCCACGCTGCTGCCGGAAGACGAACTGACCCTGCCCTTGCGCCAGCAGATCAACATGGCGCTGTCGGGGCTTACGCTCACCATCGTGCTGATCTTTCTGTTGGTGTGGCGCATCAGTTCACGTTTGTCGCGGCCCATCAAACAACTGGAAGCCGCGGTGTCCGAGGTGGCGCGTGGCAAACTCGACACCCACATCGAAAACATCCGCTCGCTCGATGAACTGGGCCGCCTCAGCATCGGCTTCAACCGCATGTTGAAGAACCTGAAACAGCAGATCGAATTGCGCAGCCAGCAGGAAGCTAGCCAGCGCCTCTTGGAACGCGAATGGCAGATGGCGCGCGAAACACAGCGCTCGCTGCTGCCCACCACGTTTCCGCCCTTCCCTGCGCACAAGGAATTCGACCTCTACGCGGTAAACCAACCTGCGCGTCATGTGGCGGGCGACTACTTCGATTTCTTCATGCTCAACCCGCAAACCCTGATGCTGGTGATTGCCGATGTCTCCGGCAAAGGCATGAGCGCGGCGCTGGTGATGGCGGTAACACGCACCATCCTGCGCAGCCTGGCGCAAACCGGCAAATCACCTGCCGAAATTCTGTATGAAGCCAATGAACAATTGCGTGAAAGCCAAAAAGGCGCAGCGTTCGTTACCTTGTTCCTTGGCTCTTACCACATCGTCAGTGGCCGCCTCACCTATGCCAACGCCGGGCATACGCCGCCGCTCTTGCTCTCGCGCGATGGTGTAGTAAGCAGCGTGGGCGCCGCCACCGGCACCATCGTCGGCATGTTGGAACAGCAGGAATACCGCAACGCCGAATTCCGTTTACAACCGGATGATCTATTACTGCTCTTCACCGACGGCTTTCCCGAAGCGCGCTCGCCCTCCGGCGAGTTCTATGGCCAAAGCCGCATCAAAACCTTCTTGCAAAACCATGCCAAGAGCCCGGTCAGCACGATCTGCGAATCCGCCATTGATGAGATCAATCAGTTCCAAAACCACCAGTTGGCCGACGACATCACCATCTTGGCGCTGCGGCGCAACCCGAGCGGCAGCGCCAGCGTCCTCGATGATGCTCAGCGAATTGAGTGAGCCATGACCACGCTTACCGTGCATCACACCCTGAGCAGCAGCGATCATGAGCGCGACGCCGCCACCTTGTTGGCAGAAGCATCGCAGCTTTCCAAGTCTGCCATCAAAGACGCCATGCTCAAGGGCGCGGTATGGCTCACGCGCGGCAAACAGCACAAGCGCCTGCGCCGTGCCACGTTTACCGGTCAACCTGGCGACACCCTCAGCCTCTACTACGACGCCGCGCTGTTACGCCTTGCACCGCCGCCCGCGCAACTGCTGGCCGATGAAAAACGCTACAGTGTGTGGATCAAAGCACCGGGCTTGCTCGCACAAGGCACGCTGCAAGGCGACCACTGCGCGCTGCTGCGGCTGGCCGAAGTGCAACTCAAGCGTGAGGTCTATCTGGTGCATCGCCTCGATCGTGAAGCGGCGGGCTTGATGTTGATCGCGCACGACGGCAAGGCCGCCGCCGCGTTTTCGCAGTTGTTCGCCAGCGCCAAAAGCGACCGCTTGTGCAAACAGTACCGCGTGCTGGTACAAGGAGAACTACACAGCGCGGGCGACATTGCGCTGCCGCTCGACGGCAAAGCCGCGCTCACCCGCTACCATCCTTTGCAGCAGGACGCGGCGCTACAGGCAACCTGGCTACAAATCGAGCTAGTGACTGGCCGCAAGCACCAGATTCGCCGCCACCTCGCCGCCATCGGTCACGGCGTGCTCGGCGATCCCCGCTACGGCAGCGGCAACGCGCACGCCGCAGGCTTGCAACTTTACGCCACCGCTCTCCGCTTCACCTGCCCGCTTACGCACCAGGCGCGGCATTATCAGTGGGAGCCCGTGCCGGGGCTCAATTCAACTCAGGATCAGGCCAATACTTCGTGCCTTTGATCGTCGCTTGCAGCGCCAGACCCGCTTCGGTGAGTTGATACACGGTGATGTTGTCGAGTTGCAGTTCCCCTCCTACCGCGGCACCTTTATCGCTCGCCACCGCGGCGGCATCGGCTTGCGCGCCCACGGCAAGGCCATAATCCATGAAGCGCGCGAAGGCGTCGCTGTTGTGGAACACCATCACGATGCGAAAATCCTTGATGCCAGCGCCGAAACCCAGCCCGACTTCGCCCATCTTGAGATAAGTGTCGGCGCCGCTGCGATTGTCGTGCACTACGCCGTAACCGCCGCCGAAACTGGCCAGGATCAGATTGACATTGGCGTTGCTGAATACCGCATAGCCGGTGGCATCACTGACCTGCTGACGCACGTCGGGCTTGTTCCGGTACAGATCGTTCAATACCTCGGTTCTCATCTGCCGCACCACCGCGCGCTTCTGCTCGGGCGTATCGCCCGTCACGCAGCCCGCCAAGCACAGGGCCAACATGAACAACAAGGAGATTCGTATAGGACGCATGGGAATTTTTCTCTGTTTTGTTTAATGAATAGGACTTGTGTGTGTTGGCTCAACGCAGGATCAAACTTCCACTACCTCGAAATCGTGTGTCAGCGCCACGCCCGCCTTGCCCAGCATGATCGACGCCGAGCAGTACTTTTCCGCCGATAATTGTACCGCTCGTTCCACCCGCTCAGGATCCAGCGCCTTGCCGCTGACCACGAAATGCAGATGAATGCTTTCAAACACCGCAGGGGTGGCATCGGCGCGTACCGCGCTAAGCTCGCAGCGGCAGTCGCTCACCGCTTGACGGCCTTTGGTGAGGATGTTCATCACATCGAAACTGGAACAGCCGCCCACGCCAAGCAGCAGCATTTCCATGGGCCTGAGGCCCAGATTGCGTCCGCCCGCATCAGGCGGGCCATCCATCACCACGGTGTGCCCGGAACCCGACTCACCGAGAAACATCATGCCATCCACCCACTTGACCGTTGCCTTCATACCGCTCCTTCGTCTGTGCAAAAACCGCTTCTGCAAAAACCGCTGCTGCGAAAATGCGCCGGATTATCCCACACAAGTTCGCCAGGCGGCGCTAAGCGCTTGAATTATAATGCCACTTTGCCCGCAGAACCGGGCGGTGGAAATGGCAACTATCCTTTCAAGTGTGATATACATCGCACTTCCGTAAAAATCACACTTCCGTAAAAAAAGGACGATGAGGTTACTCCATGGCGCTTATGGCGTTCACTCCCCACATCCGCGATCTGAGCAACTTCCTCAATCACGCGCACCGCCGCAAATACAGCAGCAAAGCCACCATCATCCACGAGGGCGACAAATGCGAAACGCTCTACTACCTCATCAGTGGCTCGGTCTCGGTCATCCTCGAGGATGAAGAAGGCAAGGACGCCGTCATCGCCTACATCAACCCGGGCGAATTCTTCGGCGAAATGGGCTTGTTTAGCGATGAGGAAGCGCGCAGCGCCTGCGTACGCGCCAAAACCGACTGCGAGATTGCCGAGATCAGTTATCCGGCGTTCAACCTCTATACACGCCAGAATCCGGAAATTCTGTACACCATCGGCCAGCAGATGGCGCACCGCTTGCGCAGCACCACCAAGCGCGTGGCTGATCTCAGCTTTCTCGATACCACTGGCCGCATCGCCAGCATTCTGCTGGATCTGAGCAAGCAGCCCGACGCCGTGACCCACCCCAAAGGCGTGCAAATCAAGATCACGCGCCAGGAGTTGGGACGCATCGTCAACTGCTCGCGGGAAGCGGCAGGGCGTGTGCTAAAAGATTTGGAAAATCAGAATCTGATCGAAATGAACGGCAGAACGATCCTCGTCTACAGCCCGCGCAGTACGTCCCCTCGCACACGTGTGGGAGAGAGACCACGGCAGAGGGAATAAGGAGCGGGAATAACGAGAGAGGCTAAAGAACGGGGATAAAGAAAGGGAGCAAAAAGAGAATCAAAACAACAGCACCAAACCCCACACCAGCGCCACATTCAAGAGGCTCAGCATTACCGCGGCGGAGCCCAGATCCTTGGCCAGCCCAGAGAGATCGTGATATTCGTGGCCGATGCGGTCCACCACAGCCTCGATGCTCGAATTGAGCACTTCCACGATCAACACCAGCATCAGCGCGCCCACCAGCAGCGCTTTTTGCGCGCCGCTCTCGCCCAGGTACAAGCCCAGCGGCAGCAATACCACGGCAGCCAGCAATTCTTGCCGGAACGCCGCTTCGTTGCGCCAGCAAGAGCGCAACCCTTGCAGGGAATAGCCCATGGCCGAGCAGATGCGCCTCAGGCCGCGCTCGCCTGGTTTAGCCATTGAAGAACAACTCCTGAAGTTTGGCGCCCGGATCGACGGCACGCATGAAAGATTCGCCCACCAGAAAGCCATATACATTGTGCTGCATCATCTCTTCCACATCCGCGCGCGCCACGATGCCGCTTTCGGTAACGACCGTGCTGCCCGCCGGTATGAGTTCCAACAGGCGATAGGTGACATTCAGACTGGTCTTGAACGTGCGCAGATCGCGGTTGTTGATGCCGACCAGGCGCGGCGTAAGCGCCAGCGCGCGTTCGAGTTCGGCTTGATCATGTACTTCCACCAAGACATCGAGCTGCTGCTCTTGCGCCACCGCCGCGAATTCGCGCAGTTGCACATCATCCAGCACGGCGACGATCAACAGCACGCAATCGGCGCCGAGCGCGCGCGCTTCCACGATCTGGTAAGGGTCCACCACGAAGTCCTTGCGCAGCACCGGCAATGAGCAAGCCTCGCGCGCCTGTAGCAGGTAATCGTCACTGCCTTGAAAGAAATCCACATCGGTCAGCACCGACAGGCAGCAAGCCCCATGCTCGGCATAACTCTTGGCAATGACAGCAGGCTCGAAATGCTTGCGGATCACGCCTTTGCTGGGAGAGGCTTTTTTGATTTCCGCGATCACCGCGGGGCGCTTGTGCGCAATCTGCTTTTCGAGCGCGGCGGCAAAGCCCCGGCCAGGCGGCTGCGAGGCAGCATCCCGCAGCAGGTCCACCAATGAACGCTGTGCGCGGCGCTGCGCCACTTCTTCCTGCTTGCGCGCGAGAATCTTGCGGAGAATATCGGTGTCTTCTTGCTGCATACCGCTTACTGAGTTCAGGTGCTTTCGAGGGTTCTGTCGAGGGTTCTTTCAAGAAAGTTCCGCAACAGCTTGTGGCCGTGTTCCGTGAGGATGGATTCAGGATGGAATTGCACGCCCTCGACCTCGAGCGTCTTGTGCCGCACGCCCATGATTTCTTCCAGGCTGCCGTCGTCATTACTGGTCCAGGCGGTCACCTCGAGACACTGCGGCAGGCTTTCCTGCTCGATCACCAGGGAGTGATAGCGGGTGGCATTGTAAGGAGAAGGCAAGCCGGCAAACACGCCCTGTCCACGGTGATGAATGGCGGAAAGCTTACCGTGCATGACGCGCTTGGCGCGCACAATACGCCCCCCGAAGGCTTCACCAATGCTCTGATGGCCCAGGCACACGCCCAAAAGCGGAATACGCCCGGCAAAATGCTGGATGAGCGGTACCGAAATGCCGGCCTCCTTCGGCGTACAGGGGCCAGGTGAAATCACGATCTGGCGCGGCGCCAGCGTTTCGATGTCCTGCAACGAAATCTCGTCGTTGCGATAGACACGGATGTCCGCCCCCAATTCCCCGAAATACTGCACGAGGTTGTAGGTGAAGGAATCATAGTTGTCGATCATCAGCAACATGCGGCAACCAGGCAAGAGAACGGAGTAACCAAGGTATTTTTTGCAAGGCACTGTTTGACAGCACCAGATTGACAGCACCAGAAAGCGGCACAGGCAAGCCACTGAGTAGCAGCAGCCACGCCCAAGAGCCGCGCATTTTAGCATGGCGGGCGAGTTGGCCGTCTACTCAGTCCCACTCTCTTGCGCTCGCTGCTTTCAGCGGCTTGGTTTTTCTCTATTCTCAAAAGGATGAAGTAGTTTGCTTTATGCCCTGGGGACAACCTGATACTTTGGGCGAACCAGATAGCATGATAAGAGGCCACAATGAGCGAAACCACCATTACCTTCCGGGTCGATGCAACCCTGAAATTCGAGTTCGCCCAGGCTGCAAAGGCCCACGACCGCGTCAGTGAACAGCTCTTGCGTGACTTCATGCGTGATTTCATCCAGCAGCAGAAAGCAGTGACACAATACGATGATTGGTTCCATTCGCAGGTGCAAACCGGCCTGAATTCCGCCAATGCCGGCGACCTCATCAATGCCGAAGAAGTCGAAGCCGAAGCCGCGGCGTGGCGCGATGAAATGCAGAAAAAGCTAGCTGGCACCACCTCGTGAGGCTGGCAGACTGATCTACGACGTAACGGGTGACTTGATCCGAGTGCTGCGTGTTCTGCACGTCGCGAGGCAGTGGCCGCCACGACACGGAACATAGAATCTTGCAGGCCAGTAGCGTCATACAACGCCGCTCACTACTGCTACAATCCACCACTCATCCCCATTACAGCCAGCCCCACTATGGGGCTTGGTGCCAGCCGGAGAGGGTTCCAGCATGAAGAAGCTCATCGTTATTCTCGGCAGCCTGATCGCCCTGGTGTTGATCGTAGTGATCGGCGGCGTAGCCTACTTGCTCAGCTTCGATCCCAATCAAAACAAGGCGCTGATCGCCAGCAAGTTCAAGGAGGCCACGGGGCGCACGCTGGCGCTCGATGGCCCCATCACGCTCTCCTACTATCCTTGGTTCGGCCTGTCGCTGGATCAGGTGAGCATCAGCAACGCGGACGGCTTCAGCGCGGCGCCGCTGTTGCACGCCAACCACCTCGCGGCACGCGTGAAACTCTTGCCGCTGCTCAGCAAGTCGATCGAAATTGATACCGTGCATGTCGATGGTCTGGCGCTGAATCTGGAGGTGCGCGGCGATGGCCGCAACAACTGGACCTTCGGTGACACTGCCGCACCGAATGCCGCCCCAGAAGAAAGCTCCGGCACCAGTATCAGCGACATCAAGTTGATCCTGGGCGGCGTGGACATCCGCGACACTTCGCTGGTATTCGACGACCAGTTCGCCAACAGCCATTACCAACTCAACAACCTCAACCTGCAAATCGGTGAACTGGTATATGGCGAGCCACTTACGATCAATATGAGCCTCGATGCCGCTTCGCGCGCGCCGCAACTGAGCGCGGCGCTGGCGCTCAGCGGCACCGTGCTCTACGACCTCGATCGCGCGCGCTACGATCTCACCCCGCTGGCGCTCAGCGCCACGCTGCGCGGCCCTGAGGTGCCTTCAGGCGCCGCCGATCTCACGCTCAACACCGCGCTCAGCGCCGATGCCAAAGCTGACACGCTGACCTTGTCGCAACTCGAACTCAATGCACTCGGCAGCCACCTCAGCGCCACCGCAGAGGTCAAAAAATTCAGTTCCGCCGCGCCGAGCGTGGACGCCAAGCTCGATGTCAGCGGCGACGATCTCGCCGTGCTGCTGCGCGTTTTGGGCCAGAGCGATCTGGCGCAGCGCGTGGCGAGCCTCGAACGCAGCTTCAAGGTGCAAAGCTCTCTCACCGCCAATATGGACACTGGCGCGCTCAGCGTGCCTGCGCTCTCGGCCAAACTGCTCGGCGCCACTATCGACGGCAAGGTCG
>JAIRJU010000180.1 GCA_031260485.1 Pseudomonadales bacterium
GGCTGCTGACCACCATGGGCCTCTCGGCCAAGAACGCGATCCTCATCGTGGAATTCGCCGAACATGCCGTGGCCAATGGCGCCGGTTTAGTGGAAGCGGCGATCAAGGCGGCGCGGCTGCGGCTCAGGCCCATTCTGATGACCAGCTTTGCCTTCATCGGCGGCGTCTTGCCGCTGGCGCTCGCCACCGGCGCTGGCGCGCAAAGCCGCATCGCCATCGGCACGGCGGTGATTGGCGGCATGTTGAGCGCGATGTTGTTGGCGATCTTTTTTGTGCCGCTGTTTTTCGTGCTGGTGCGCCGCTTGTTTGCCAGTCACGCCAAGCCGGAAGAGGCACTGTTGCTGGATGCGCCGGATGAGGTGGCGCCATGAGTGGTTGTTATGAGTGGTTGTTATGAGCGGTTGTTATGAATAGCGCCATGCAACGCCTGAGCCTGCTGCTTGTCAGCGCCATGGTGGCTGGGTGCAATCTGGCGCCCACTTATGAGCGCCCAGAGGCCAGCGTGCCCGAGGCCTGGCCAGAGGGGGCTGCCTACTTGCCTGCCAATGCCGCACCGCCGGTGCTCACGTATCAGCAAGTGTTCCAGAATCCCGCCTTGCAGGCGCTGATCGCGCGCGCGCTGACGCAGAATCAGGATCTTGCCGTGGCGCTTGCCAATATCGAAGTGGCCAGTGCGCAATATCGCGGCCAGCGCGCGCTGCTGTTGCCGCCGATTGACCTCACCGCCGCCTCGACCCGCAGCCAGGCCAACGACAACATCACCAGCAACCAATCGGTTCAAATCGGCGCTGCCGCGTATGAACTGGATTTGTACGGGCGCTTGCGCAACCTCGGTTACGCGGCGCAGCAGCGTTATCTGGCGAGCGAAACTGCGGCGCGCGCCGTGCGCTTGACCTTGATCGACGGCATCGCCGAAACCTATGCCGTGTTGGCGGCGGATCGCACGCTCTTGGCCATTGCGGCGCAGACACAGGCCAGCGCACAAAAAACCGTGGAATTGACCGAAGCGCGCTTGAACGGCGGCGTGGCCTCGCGCGGGGATTTGAGCGCGGCGCAAACGGTGTTGCAGCAGGCGCTGTCTGATTTGGCCGTGCAGACGACGCTGGTGGCGCAGGATCGCAATGCCTTGGAACTCTTGGTGGGCGGCCCGGTGGCGGATGACGAACTGCCAGCATCCATCGACAGTCTCATGGGCGTTTTTGCTGAAGTGCCTGCCGGGCTCGATTCCCAGGTGCTTTTGGCACGGCCCGACGTGGCGCAGGCCGAACATCAGTTGCAAGCTGCTTATGCGCAGATCGGCGTGGCGCGGGCGGCGTTCTTTCCCACGATCAGCCTGACCGCGCTGGCGGGCAGCGCCAGCCCGGAACTGACGGATTTGTTCTCCGCAGGTTCCTTCACCTGGCGCGGCGGACTCGGCGCCAGCTTGCCACTGTTTCGCGGTGGCGCCACGCGTGCCGCGCTGGCGGTGGCACAGGCGCAGCGTGAGGCAGCGCTGGCCCAGTATCAAAAGGCGATTCAAACCGCCTTCCGCGAGGTGGCCGATGCGCTGGCCCGCCGCGGCACCATCAAGGATCAGCTGACGGCGCAAGCGGCGCTGGTGGCGGCGGCCAATGCCAGTCTGGAACAGAGCACCGCTCGCTATCAGGCCGGCATCGATCCTTACCTCAACACCCTGGTGGCGCAACGCACACTCTACGGCGCGCGCCGCAGCCATGCCGCGGCGCAATTGGCGGAAGTCCGCAATCTTGCCGTGCTCTACAAAACGCTGGGGGCTGATCCGCTGGTGGTCACGCCATGAACAGGGTAAGCCCTCACCCTAACACTCCCCTACGCGCGCGGGAGGGAACACAAGCCCTTTGTAGTGATGCCACCAATAGTAGCGCCACCAATAGCGCCACCCACGCCTACTTGTTCGCGCTGCTGTGGCTTGCCTTGTGCTTGGCGGTGTGCTTCACGCCGTCTGCTTCTCTCTCGCGTGCGGCGCTGGAAGAGCAGCGTGTTGCTGGCGCGCTGAGCTTGAGCAAGGCGCTGGCGCCCGCGGATGAGCGGCTTGCCAGTTTGCGCCGCGTGAGCAGAGCCGAGAACGATCCTTCGCATCACTCTCCCGATTCCGCCCCTCTGACGGCGTTCACTGCGCCGCTGCTGCTGCTTCCCGCCTGGCAGGGGTTTGCCTTGCCGCGTACCATTGCCTTGGCGGCGCGGCATCATCCTGGCGCACCGCGTGCGCCCCCGCTTGCGCAGCCCTTCGCCGTTTGAAATCCGCCCTGGGGATTCCTGGGGCGCTACCCAATAGTGAACACTATTTCGTTTTGCGGCGCATAGCGCCGCCAACGTAGCGAGAATCTCTCATGAAAAACATGTTTTCACGGGCCGTGACTTACGGCCTCATCGTGTTGGTCGGCCTCTTGTGCGCGCTGCCCAACGTGCTGCCGCAAGCGGCGCTCGACAAACTGCCGTCCTGGTATGCCAAGACCCAAGTCACGCTGGGCCTGGACCTGCGCGGCGGCTCTTACCTCTTGATGAGCGTGGATGCCGATAGCCTTTTGCGCGATCTCAACACGCAATACCTCAACGAACTGAGCGAGCGGATGCGCAAGGCGGGCATCCGCACCACGGATCGAGACACCAGCGCCACCACGATCACGCTGCGCCCGGTCAGGCCGGAACAACTGGAGCAGATTACCGAGCTGGCCAGAACGCTGGCGGCGGAACGCAGCGATCGCGGCACGCCGTATGCGTTCGATACCACGGGCGGGGTATTGCGGCTGACAGTCAATAATGTCTACCGCGATAAAGTGGTGGGCGATGCCACGCAGCAGAGTCTGGATGTCGTGCGTCGCCGTCTCGATGAAAGCGGCCTGGTGGAGCCGAGCATTTCGCGTCAGGGCAACGACGGCATCGAAGTGCAATTGCCAGGCGTTACCGAACCGAGCCACATCCGCGAACTCTTGGGCACCACCGCCAAGATGAGTTTCCATTGGGTAATCCGCGCGGGCGCCACCTACATTTTGGAACTACCGGGCAAGACTCCTGGCGAAACCTATCAACTGGAACCAACGGTAGCGATGGAAGGCCGCCATGTGAGCGATGCCAGAGTCGGCTACGACACCAACACTACACAGCCGGTGGTGAATTTCCGCCTCGATGGCGAGGGTGGCCGTATCTTCGGCGACATGACCCGCCTCAATATCGGGCGGCAACTGGCCATTGTGCTGGACGATGTCGTCATCAGCGCACCCGCCATCCGCGGCGTCATTGGCGGCGGCAGCGGCCAGATCAGCGGCGGCTTCACCGCACGCGAAGCCTCCGACCTTGCCGTGATGTTGCGTGCTGGCGCCTTGCCTGCGGCCTTGAAGGTCATCGAAGAACGCACCGTGGGGCCGAGCCTGGGCAGCGATTCCATCCGCATGGGCATGATGACCGGCCTGAGCGGCGCCTTGCTGGTATTGCTGTTCATGACCCTGATCTACGGCCAGTGGGGCTTCATCGCCTGTTTCGCGCTGGCCATCAACGTGGGCCTGACCTTTGGTGTGCTGAGCCTCTTGGGCGGCACGCTCACACTGCCGGGCATCGCGGGCATCATTCTTGGCCTTGGCCTCGCGGTAGACGCCAACATCCTCATCAATGAACGCATTCGTGAAGAAACCCTCGCGGGCAAGATGGCACGCCAAGCCTTGGAGATCGGCTTCAGCCGCGCCATGGCCACCATCATCGACTCACACGTCACCACTTTGGTGGCGGTGAGCCTCTTGGTGATGGTGGGCTCCGGCCCGGTGCGTGGCTTCGCCACCGCCATCGGCATTGAAATGCTGATTTCGCTGTTCACTTCGGTCTCGGTCACGCGGCTCTTGATGGAATGGCGAGTCCAGAAAATTGGCCGCCACACCATCCATATCGGCGGCCTGAAGCCGCTCGATCGCCTCGCCGAGCGTTTCGCCCCCGGCGGCAAGGTGATCCATTTCATGCGCGCCGGCGCCGCGGGTTTGGTGATTTCCGCGCTTTTGTCCAGCGCTTCGGTGGTGTTGATGGCGCATCCGGGAATGCGCTACGGCATCGACTTCACCGGCGGCGCCTTGATGGAAGTCAGCTCACAAGTTGCCAACATCGAAGATTTGCGCGCCGCGCTGCAAAGCGGTGGCGAGTCGGAAGTGGCGATCCAGGAATTCGGCGGGCCGCATGACTTCCAGTTGCGCGTGCCGCTGACCGCCACCGGCGAAGCGGGCAGCGCCGTCATCGACACGCTCAAGGCGTCCTTGCTGGTGGCGGTGCCTGATGCGGAATTCTCGCGTGTGGACATCGTTGGGCCGAAGGTCAGCGGCAATTTCGCCGACACCAGTATTTTGGCGGTGCTGGGCGCTGGCCTCGGCATGGGGCTGTATTTGTGGTTCCGCTTCGAGAGCCACTTCGCGTTGGCGGCGATCCTCACTATCGTGCTCGATCTCACCAAAACCATCGGTTTCTTTGTCATCAGCGGTGTTGAATTCAATCTTACCGCAGTGGCGGCGCTGTTGGCCTTGATCGGTTATTCGGTGAACGACAAAGTGGTAGTTTTTGACCGAATCAGAGAAAACATCCTGGCACACCCGGAGCGGCCACTGGAACAAGTGCTGGACGAAAGCATCAGCACCACGCTGGCGCGTACCATTCTCACCTCCGGCAGCGTGTTTTTGTCAGTATTGCCGATGGGCATTGCCGGCGGCTCGGCGGTGGCGAGCTTCGCGCTGCCGCTCTTGTTCGGCGTAGTGGTGGGCACCAGCTCCTCGATCTTCATCGCCTCGCCGATCCTGCTGCGCCTGGGCCGCCGCCGCGAACGCCTGGGCCTGCCGCAAGTGAAGGTCGTATCCGCCGAAGAACGCGCCGCGGAACAAGCGCGTCCTTGATTGCTGGGTCATGCTCTCTCCTCAACCTCTCGTTCATTTGAGTAGCGATTGGGGAGAGGGCGGGTTTTGCTCACACCCTTGGCCGCCATGCTTTCTCTTTGATACTTGTTTGCTGATTTTTGGCTTTTTATGCCATCATTTGTGGGCACAAATTTGGTCTAGGAGAGCCTACGATGGAAACTTTTACCGTCAGGGATTTGCGCGATCGCACGGGTGAACTGATCCACGGGGCGGAGGCCGGGCGTATGGCGCTGGTTACCAAACATGGCCGCCCGGTGTTCGTGGCTTTGCCTTTTGATGAAAAGCTGCTGGAACAAGGCGTGGCGGTGTCGTTGGCCATCAAACTGTTCGACGACGAGGTGATGACGCAAGGGCAGGCAGCCAAGCTGGCGGGCTTGTCTTTGCTGGAATTCTTTGCGGCCTGCGCGGCGCGGCAGGTGCCGGTAGTGCGCTATGAGGCGGGCGAATTGGAACAGGAACTTGAGGTATTCGATGACCTGCGTCGTCGCCGATAGCGGGCCGTTGATTGCGCTGGGGGAGCTGAATTGTCTGCATGTGCCGAGGCAGTTGTGGGGAGTGCTGTTGGTGCCGCAGACGGTGCTGAATGAGTGTGTCGGGTTGACGCACAAAACCGGCGCGGAGCAGATTCTCCGCGCGGTAGAGGAGGGTGTGATCCAAGTCAGGGCAGATGCCTTGCCTCCGATGATACCCTTGGCGACTTGGATCCCGGCGAATCACAGGCTATCTGGCTTGCTCGCCATCTGCACGCGGTGTTGCTGATAGACGAACGGCGTGGCCGCAAAGTGGCTTCGGCGCTAGAGATTCCGCACGTGGGAACCTGTGGGCTGTTGGTGCAAGCCAAACGCGCAGGGCTGATCGAGGCACTCAGTCCCTTGCTGGATCGTCTGCTGGCTGCCGAGTATTTTCTTACGCCTGCTTTGGTGAGCGATACTTTGCGTTTGGCGGGTGAGGCGCGAAATGATAACGGCGGCTAGAGCGGTTTTGATTCAAATGCTGACACTCTCAGTTCGCGAAAGTCTTCTCCCTCTCCCCCAACCCCAACCCCAACCCAGGAGCCTGCGTTATAAATTCCCCTCCTGTGGAGGGGTGGACGCCGCAGGCGGACGGGGTGGTGGGGAATTTA
>JAIRJU010000265.1 GCA_031260485.1 Pseudomonadales bacterium
AGAAAAGGCGCAATTGCACATGCCGCATTCATAACCGCTCCACCCAAAACACCGGGGTTGAGGTTCCGGTGTTCTGGGTGAAGTGGAGAGCCAAGCTTAGAAATCCAGGCTCAAGCTGACCTGGTAGCGGCGCCCCAAGGTGTCGTGACTGGCACTGGCGAAGATCGAGGGCGCGCGGTCGAACAGGTTGGTGACGTTGAGCGAGGTGCGCCAGGTCATGCCGTTCTTGGTTTCGCCGCGGTAGGAAAGCGAACTGTTGAAAATGGTGTTAGAGGCGATCCCGTTGTAATCCACATCGACCCCTTCCACCCAGGTGGTGTTGCTTAGCGTTCTGCCAAAATAGTTGGCCGACACAGAAGCGTTCCAGTTGCCCAGGCCATAGTTGGCGGAGACCAGCCCTTGCCAGCGCGGGCGCGTGCTGCCGCCTACGCTATCGATGGTGGTGCCGGCCAGCGTGGTGGTGGATTGTTCGCCCAGATAGCCTCCCAAGAGGCGCACCGAAAGCGATTCCTTCTGTTCGCTGAAAAAGTCCGGTTCCATGCGATAGCCCAACTCGAAATCCACGCCACGCGCCTGCGCCATGGCGGCGTTGATGTTGACGTTTTCGATCAAGGAGATCAGGCCCGGTCTGCTGTCGGTGGGCGGTAGACGGATGATCAGACCGCAGGCGAAGGCGTTGCCGGGGGCGAAGCTGTCGTCCACGATGCGCTGGATGCCGTAAGTGGTGATCGCGTCCTTGAGGTTGATCTCGTACCAGTCGATCGACACCGACAGCCCGTCGATCCACTCGGCGAACTTCGGCTGCCACACGAAGCCGCTGGTGATGGTGCTGCCGATTTCGGGTTTCAGTTCCAGATTGGGCCGGGCGGGCGCCGTCAGACCGTTGTTGTTCTCGCCGCCGCGGAAGGGATCGTTGACCGCGCCGCCGCCGGTGCCGGTGAGGAAGATTTCCGCGAAGTTGGGTTCGCGGATGTCGCTGGACTTGGTGAAGCGCCAGCGCAGGGAGTCGATCACGTGCGCATCCAAGCCAAGTTTCCAACTGGCCTGTTTGCCGGAATAGGAATAGTTGGCGCTGCGATACGCAAGGGTAGAACCGAGGCTCTGGCCGGTGCTGAATTGCAAAAGCGGCACGTTGATTTCAGCGAACCATTCCCACACATCGCGCTGGCCCGAGCCCACGCCCACGGCGGAGAAGGGATGGATCGACCAGTTGGCGTTGCTGGCGAAGCCTTGCGGAATGCCGCGAATGCCGAGCTCCGGCGCGTTCAACACGCCGCGTTCGCCGAAATAGGGCCCGTTGTGCTGGTCAAAGGATTCATCGCGCCAGGTCAGACCCGTGGCCAGCGAAATCGGCCCCGCGCCCCAGCCTTCATGCACGACGCCAGTGAGCAACAGTTCAGCGAAATCCTGTGTCAGATTGCGCTCGGTCCATTTTTTGGGATCGCTCATGATCCAATCTTTGGCGGCCTGGTTGGCATTGCCCAAACCAAAAGGATTGAAGGGGACGCATTTCGTCAAATCATAAGGGCCGATCGGCGAGTTGGCGGAAACGCCCAGGATGTTGAGCGGGCTGGGCAGCAGTTTGTCTTTCATGAATGCCGCAAGTTCCGCGGAGGAGGGATTGCGCAGGGCGACGTTGCACACGATCTGGCCCGTGGAAGGATCGCGCACCGAGTCCATCGCCATGTAGTACTTGTCGAGCAAGGGCACGTTGATCTCGCCAGCATTGATGGTGGCCCTGCCACGCTGCAAGGCGCCGGTCATGATCCAGTTGTCGTCGATCTTGTACTCAAAACCCAGGGTGTACATGGCTTGCGCCTGGGTGCTGTAGGAAATACGGTTATCCAGGATGTTGATCATCCCCGGACCATCGATGAAACCGCTCGGGGCAACCTGGAGGCTTTTCATGCCGAGGCGATCCATTTCGCTGGCCAACTGCGGTGGCAGATAAGCGTTTTCGCGATAAATCGTGTAGTTATACAGCGCGCCAGCGATGCTGATGTTGCCGTGCGTGCCGCTTCTGCCGGAATCACTGCTGCCGTAAGCCGTTTGCGCGGTGAGCGACAGGCGCTCATTCACGTCGTACTTGAGGCTGATGAAGCCTGCGCGCTGATCCACTTCGTTGCCGCTTGGGCCACGGAGGGTGGCTTGGTCCCAGTACTTGTATTCTTGTCCGCCGCTTTGGTTGTTTTGCGTGCCGGAACCGGCGTTCGACATGTAATCGCCGTAGGAATAGGGGCGAATGCCTTTGCCGTCGTCGGTGAAGGTCCAGTTGCGATAGGCAAAACCGGGGGTGGTATCGACGATCATGCCCTGCGGGGCGGTCAGCGAGGTGAACACATAAGGCACTGTGATGCGCAGTGGCACATTGGGGGTGGCGGTGGCGGAAACCCAGGCCGGATTGCGTACTCGCCCCCAATCCAGATTGTTATCCCAGCGGTCTTTTTGCTGGTTGGGGATTTGATCGATGTGGCGCATCTCAACCGATCCGATGAAATGCAGGGTGTCGTCGAAAAAGCCTTTGCCGCCAGAGATGCTGAAATTGTAGTTGCCGCCGTCGCGCCGCTCGGTGACGCCGGTGGAGATGTTGGCCTTGAGGCCCTGGAATTCGCGGTCCAACACAAAGTTGACCACGCCAGCCACGGCATCGGCGCCGTAAGCGGCGGAGGCACCGCCGGTTACCACGTCGATGCGCTGCATCAAGGCACTCGGGAACAAATCCACGTTGACGCTGCCTTGCGCATCCGCCGGAGCGACACGGGTGCCATTGAGTACCACCAGCGTGCGGTTCTGGCCCATGCCGCGCAGGTTCAGGAAGGAGCCTGCGGCGGTGAACAGGAAGCTGCCGCCGCGCTGCGCGGTGTTGGTGGAAAAGAATTGCGGCAAATTGTCGAGTTGCTCAGCCACGGTGGCGCCGGGATCGATGTCGGTCAGTTCGGCGGTGGTGATGGCGGTGACCGGTGTCGGGGTGCTCATGCCGTCCACGGCGCGAATGCGGGAACCGGTGACCTGGATTTCTTCTACGGCGGGCTGCTGGGCCTGCGCCAGCAGAGGTAAACCTGTCGCGAGCGTGGAGGCGATTGCCCAACAGAGTTTGGTTCTGGAACTACTGTGGATAGTTGTGTTTCTCATTATTGTTCCCCGTTGTTATGGATCGTTATGGATCGTTATAGATCGCTATGGATCTTGGTGGATAGTGTCTCCCTCACCCTGTACAACATTATGCAGGGTTTGTGGAGGATACACAGGAGTGCAGGGCGCGAACAGAGGGAGTAGCGCTTCGTTTCCAACTTTTGCTGGCGGCTGTGGTCGAACTTGTGCGGTGTGCCGATGCTGGGCCGCAGGGGCGGAGTGTCGTTGGTGCGAGGGCTGTCAAGGCAGGGCAATCAAGGCTGGCATATGCCTGGGATATGCTACTATGCGGCGCAGTACCTGGATCAAGCGAGGTTGGATCATGCGCACGGTTTCCCTTTTTACCAACAACCGCAACCAGGCGATACGCATTCCGCGCGAACTCGAGTTCAACGGCATCTCCGAAGTTGAAATATTCAAGGAGGGAGATTCCTTGATTATCCGCCCGGTGCGTTTGTCCTGGCGTTCATTACTGGATGAGCCAAAGGCGGCGGCGGATTTTTTGCGTGAGCGCTCTGCCATTGTCGATGACACGCGGTTTCTCAAGAGCTTTGAATGAAAACGTACATGCTGGATACGAACATTTGTTCGTTCATCATGCGGGAACATCCAATAACGGTCATTCAACATCTCGAAGCGGCGGTAAAGTCGCGCGCCAGAATCGTTATTTCGGCCATTACCTACGCTGAAATGCGCTATGGCGCGTCCCACCCGAAAGCGCCGAAGAAGCTGGAGAGCCTGGTCGGCGGCTTCGTTAAACGTCTCGACGCCATTTTGCCCTGGGATGCTCATGCCATCGAAGAATGCGTGAAGATCCGGCAAGCGCTGTTTCGCCGCGGAACGCCGATTGGCGACAATGATGCCGCCATTGCCGGGCACGCCATCGCCGTCAACTGTATTCTCGTTACCAACAATACGCGGGAGTTTTCTCGAGTGGATGGCCTTGAAGTCATAGATTGGCGTTAAAGCATTAATCCTCTCTCCCAACCTCCGAAGAAGGGGAATCTATCATTCCTCACGGACAACCCCACCACCGCACGCAGCACAATTCCCCTCCTGTGGAGGGGTGGACGCCGTAGGCGGACGGGGTGGTCAAGGAGGTTCGCGCTCCCCTCCAAGCGGGCGAGGGGAGAAACAATGCCAACGATTTGATCAAAAACGCTCTAGTGTCCTGAGTTAGAAGTTCATTGAATTATTTGAAAGTATTCTCATCTTTGTCGTATAGGGTATGGACACGACGAGGACAATGATGCG
>JAIRJU010000272.1 GCA_031260485.1 Pseudomonadales bacterium
CAGCCGCGCCAACCCCGATCCACATCCGCTGGCCTCTCCGATCGGCCTCGATAACACCGTGCGCGATTGCGTGCCGTTCAACGTCATGGGCTTTGGCAACATCAGCCGGGAAGCCATCAACTACATCGGTACCGACAAGTATTCAGTCGGCATCGTGGAGCAGGATTTCGCCGAAACCGTGCTCAGCGGCAAAGTGTTCGACGGCTGGGGCTATGGCCCGGTCTCGGCAGCCTTCGGCCTCACCTACCGCACCCCCAGCTTCGTCGATGAAGCCTTCCCCTTGGATGTTGATGCCCTCGGCCCGCCGCAAAACGCGCCCGAACTCGGCATTCGCGGCATTCCGGCCGGTTACACCGGCGGCAGCCCCAACCTGCACCAGTTCTCCACCGTGCCTTACATTTACGGGGATTACAGCGTGTGGGAATGGTTCACCGAATGGCAAGTGCCGGTCTGGGAATCCGCCTCCAAGGCGCAGCGCGTGAACAGCCAGATTGCGTTCCGCTCTTCCAATTACAACCTCAGCGGCCGCTCCGACACCTGGAAGCTCGGCATCGATGCGCAACTCATGGAAGGGCTGCGCTTCCGCGCCACCAAGTCGCTCGATGTGCGCGAAGCCTCGTTCTCCGAGCGTTTCGACAGCCAGGGAGGCGGCGGCGCTGTCCGTGACCGCTTCAACGCCGATGTCAATACATCAATCACCGTGACCGCCACTGGCAACCCCGACCTGAGTCCCGAAACCGCCAACACGCTGGTGGCCGGCATCGTGCTGCAACCCACCTGGCGTTACCTTGATGGTCTGTCGGTTTCAGCCGACTGGTACAAAGTAGACATCTCCGGGTCGATCCAGCAGATCAGCGCGCAAGACGTGATGGACCGCTGCTTCGCGGGCGACCAGGAACAATGCTCCCACATCATCCGCGAGGCAGATGGCACAGTGGCGGGCATCACTCGCATGTTCTTCAACCAGGACATGGCCAAGGTGAAGGGCGTTGACCTCGAAATGTCGTATCGCATGACGCCGAACTTCTTCCCCGACCAGAAGGAAACCCTCAACGTGCGGCTACTCAGTGGCTGGTTGCGGGAACGCAAGGACATCAACCGCGCGGGCGTTGTCACCAACCTCCTGGGCGGCTATGCCACACCGACGTTCACTGGCAACCTCACCGCCACTTACGGTGTCGGGCCTTGGGGCTTTCAGCTGCAAGGCCGCTACATCATCGGTGGCAAACTAAACCGGCTCTATGTTGAAGGCATTCAGGTGGATAAAAACTGGTTGCCGTCGGTTACCACCTGGAACGGCCAGATCAACTACCGTGGCGAGTTTGCTTCCGGCGCCACCTGGATGGCGGGCCTGGCGGTACAGAACCTGTTCGACCGCAATCCGCCGATCATCCTCAGCACTGCCACCACGGGAGCACAGGGCACCATAAGTAACCAGTACGACGCCTACGGGCGTCGCTATAACGTGAGCCTTAACGTGAACTTCTGATCGATCCCTGCAGTACCTCAACCCGCCGGGGCTTCCCCCTTTGCCCCGGCGGGCTGAGTTTTATCTGTATCCGCCATGCCGCCGGCCCCCCCCTTGTGGGCAAATATGGCAAACAAACTGCCTTCATTCAGCGACGCGCAGGGCAAGGATCATGGTGGGCTTGAGCGTCAGCGAGTCGAGATAGTTGCCGCCATCTTGCCAGAGGCGTCCCTGATCGAGGCCCATGCTAGGGTCGCCCACTTCCACGAACTGATCCACCACCTCCATGCCGCTGACCACTTTACCGAACACGGTAAAATTGTACTGCGGCGCGGCAAGCTGATTGTTCTCGACGTAGTTGATGAATACCTGGGTGGCGTTGGTGTCGCGGCCGGCCTTGGCGAACGCCAGCGTGCCGCGCTCCAGCGCGAACAGCGTGGGGTCGTCATCGAAGATGTTGTATTGCCAATCCCGGTAGTGATCGCGCCAGTTGACGCCGAACTGGGCGACAAAGCCCGGTACCACGCGCGAGATGGGCGTGTCATTGTAAAAACCGTTGCGCACCAGTTCGAGGAAGCGCGCCACCGCGTGCGGCGCGGCGTCGGGATAAAGCTCGATGCCAAGCTCGCCAGCATCGGTCTGCATGACAAGCGTGATCTTGCTGGTAAGCACCGGCACCGACGCTTCCTTGCCGGGCAGCGGCACCAGACTGTGCTCGATCGCCATGGCAGGCTCGGGGCTTTGCGCCACGGCGCCAGCGCTTTCACCGCCAGCAGTGGCGCCAGCCGGGCCAGGCTTCTCGGGCTGACAGGCGCCGAGCGTGAACAAGGAAAGAAGCAAGAAAGTTGAACTGAGCCGTGGCATCGAGGCGGTCCTTTGAATCAAATACAAGAGGAGTCAAATACAAGAAGAATCAAGCACAAGGGGAATCAACAACAGCAGGGTTCCCCAAACGCGAGGCGGAAACTTAGCAGATTCATGGCAGAGACGCATGGGGCGCGACACTCATCCTCTTCAGGATTTCCCCGCCGCATAGCCGCCATCCACCAGCAAGTAGGCGCCAGTGACGAAACTGGCCTCGTCGCTGCCGAGGAACAGCACGGCGTTGGCAACTTCTTCATCACGCCCCAGGCGGCCAATCGGGTGCAGCGCAATGAGCGCCTGACGCTGCTCGGGCGGCAGATTCTTGAGCAGCGGCGTGTCGATGTAGCCAGGGCCCACCGAATTGACACGCACGCCGCGCGGCGCGGCCTCAATGGCTAGCGTGCGCGTCATGTTGACCACGCCGCCTTTGGCCGCCGAGTAAGCCACAGTGCCGCTCTGCCCCAAGGTGCCCAGGATGGATGCGCAATTGATGAGGCTGCCAGCGCCTTGCCGGTACATCTGCCGCAGCGCGGCGCGCGCCACGCGGAATACGCCATTGAGGTTGATGTCGATGATGCGCAGATAATCGGCATCTGTCACATCCTGCGCGGGACCACTGCCGCCGATGCCGGCATTATTGAACACGATGTCCACGCTGCCCCACTGCGCCACGGTATCTGCCAACAAGGCATCGACTTGTGCAGTGGCTGTCACATCGCAGGCGATGAAGCGACAAGGCCCCATGGCAGCATTCAACGCCGCGGCGCGCGCCGCGCCTTCACTGTGCGCCATATCGGCGATCACTACCTTGGCGCCTTCTTGTAAGCAGCGTTTGACCGTGGCCAGCCCTATACCGCTGGCACCGCCCGTGACGATCATGTTTTTACCTTGCAGACGCATTGCGATGAACTCCTTTGAGAAGTGAACGCCCAAAATCCTGGACGCGGGGAAAATAACCAACCAAACCAAGCAACAACGCCGATAATCAACCCATGACCGACCCATAGCCCACAATCGTGCACTTGTCTGGCTACTGTCTGGTTACTGTCTGGCTACGATGATAGCAAGCCCGCCTGCATCGCCACTTCATCCGCATACTCCGCCAACTCCTGCGCCAAGGCGGGCGGCAGTGCGGTTTCAGCGGCGAGGCGCGCGCGAAATTCGCTTTGAGGCAAACCCGCGCCTGGCAACTCGCCACGCAAACGCCGCGCGCAGTGCTCACGCCAACGCTGTTGTTCTGCGGCGTCGAGCGTGCTGGGATGGTTGCGGGCGCGATAACGGAACAAAAGTTCTGGTAAGCGCGGATCCTGAAAACGCCGCTGCAATTCGCGCAGTTTCGCAGGCGGCAGGCTGTGCACCTGCTGCATCACGCGGCGATCGGCATCGCTGAAAAAACCGCCGCTGTAGAGCAGCAAATCAGGATCGCTGGCGCTGGGCGGCGCCTCGCTGCTGAATACCTCGCGCAAGGTGGCGAGCAAGAGCGGCTGCGCCAGAATCTGCTGGCGCCGCTGTTCCACTAGCGCAAGATCAAAACGGTAGCGCGCCTGCACCGCGGTGCTCAGCACGCTGAGCGGGGCCAGCGCTGGCGAGCGGTTGATGTGAACGGTCTTCAGGCCAATGCGCTCGTCCTCTGGCGCGAGATCTTCGCTGCGCGTATAGAGCCGCTCAACGATAGCGGCGGCATCGAGTTGCAACCAGGCGCTGGGATCGCGCAGCAAATCCACCACGATGATGCCATTGTTATTGACCGGATGTTTACAAAGCGGCAGCACGATGCCGATGCAGCCACGCTCAGCAGGAAAGCGCTGCGATATGTGCACCAACGGTGTGTGCTGTGCAAGATCGAGCAAGGCCAGCACGCGGTGTTTGTCGCGCAGGGTGAAGTAAAAATCGTACAGCCGCGGCTGTTTTTGTTTGATGAGCCGCGCCAGGGCTATGGTGGCGTATACATCACTCATGGCGTCGTGCGCGGATTCGTGCGCGATGCCGTTGGCGGCGCTGAGCAGTTCCAGGCGAAAGCTCGGCAGGCCGTCTTCGCGCACTGGCCATACCAGGCCCTCCGGGCGCAGCGCCTGCGTCATGCGCACGAGATCGATCAGATCCCAGCGCGAGTTGCCATTTTTCCATTCACGCTCGTAAGGGTCATGCAGGCAGCGGTAAAAGAGATGCCGGCTGACTTCATCGTCGAAGCGCAAGCTGTTGTACCCCAGCGCGCAAGTTCCGGCTTCGCGGAATTCTCCCAGAATGCGCTCACAGAATTGTGCCTCACTCACGCCCTCGCGCAGCGCGCGCCGCGGCCCGATGCCGGTGATGCGGCACGAGGTAGGGTCCGGCAAAAAATCCGGCGCCGGTTGGCAAAACAGCCTGAGCGGATCGCCGATGAGATTGAGATCGAGATCGGTACGCACGCCAGCGAACTGGCAAGGGCGATCACGGCGCGGATCGCCGCCGAAGGTTTCGTAGTCGTGCCAAAAGAGGCTGGTCATGGCGGCGCCCTCATTGCCAGAAAGCGTTATGCGGCGCCTCGTCATCAGGTGCCTGCGCGGCGCAATATGGTAACTGCTTACGCTGCTGCTGCACATTAGCCAGATGTCCTGAAGGCGGCGTAGAGGCCGCTGGAGTCGCAGCGAGATAGCGTCTAAGATCGCTGCACTTTTTACTGCCTTTCTTCTTACGGCCTTTCTTCGCTCTCAGGATCGACGCCCCATGCACTTCACCGGCGCTCACATACTTTCCATTAGCCAGTTCGACAGCAACGACGTGGAGCGCCTGTTCAAGGTGGCCGACGCCATGGAACCCTACGCACGCCGCGAAAAACGCACCCGCGTGCTCGATGGCGCCATTCTCGGCAACCTGTTCTTCGAGCCCTCCACGCGCACGCGCGTCAGTTTCGGCTGCGCCTTCAACCTGCTCGGCGGGCATGTGCGCGAAACCAGCGACATCAAGGCCTCGGCAATTTCCAAAGGCGAAAGCCTGTACGATACCGCGCGCGTCATCAGCGGCTATAGCGACATCGTGGCCATGCGCCACCCCACCGCAGGCTCGGTGGAAGAATTCGCGCGTGCCAGCCGTGTGCCCGTGGTGAACGCGGGCGACGGCCCTTCCGAACATCCCTCGCAAGCGCTGCTCGATCTCTACACCATTCGCAAGGAACTGAACATCCGTGGGCCGGTGGCGGGCTTGCGCATCGCCATGGTGGGCGATCTCAAGCATGGCCGCACCGTGCACTCCTTGAGCAAACTGTTGAGTTTGTACCGCGATATTCATTTCACGCTGGTATCACCGCGCGCGCTCGCCATGCCCGGCGACATCGTGGAACACCTGCGCCGCGCCGGCCACAGCGTGGTGGAAACCGACAACATGGAAGAAGGATTGCACAACAACGACACGGTGTATTTGACGCGCATCCAGGAAGAACGCTTCCAGAGCCAGCAGGAAGCCGATCTCTACCGCGGCAAGTTTCGCCTCAACCAGGCCATCTACACCCAGCACTGCAAGCCGAACACGGTCATCATGCACCCGCTGCCGCGCGATTCCCGCGCCGAGGCCAACGAACTCGACAACGACATGAACGAGCACCCCAGCCTCGCCATCTTCCGTCAAACCGACAACGGTGTATTGATCCGCATGGCGCTGTTCGCGCTGGTGCTGGGCGTGGCCGATGCGGTGGACAAACACGCCGAGGAAGTCGGCTGGTATACCGCCAAACGCTTCCGCCGCGTGCCGTCGGCGGAAGTGTGAGGTCGGCTTTTAGCGCGCTAAAAATTATTGTAAATCTTTTGATCCAAAATTCCCTGCCGCCGCGCCACCAGCGTTGGCACCAGCGCCTGCCCTGCCACGTTGATGGCGGTGCGGCCCATGTCGAGAATGGGGTCGATGGCCAGCAGCAAGCCTGCGCCTTCGAGTGGCAGGCCGAGCGTCGATAAGGTCAAGGTCAGCATGACTACCGCGCCGGTCACGCCAGCGGTGGCGGCAGAGCCAAATACCGATACCAGAACGATCAACATATAATCATTCGCGTGCAGCGCAATGCCAAAAAACTGTGCCACGAACAAGGCCGCCACTGCCGGGTAGATGGCAGCGCAGCCATCCATCTTGGTGGTGGCGCCCAGCGGCACCGCAAAGGCAGCGTAAGCGGCAGGCACGCCGAGCTTGGTTTCGGTGAGGGTTTGTGTCACTGGCAAGGTACCGATCGACGAACGCGACACGAAGCCCAGCGTGATGGCAGGCCAGGCGCTCTGAAAAAACCGCCGCGGTTGCAAACCGTGCAAGAGGAGCAATAGCGGATAAACCCCGAGCAGCACCAGCACGAGGCCAAGGTAGATCGCCAACGTAAACGCGCCGAGGCTCGCCAGCGTATCCCAGCCATATTGCGCCACGGCATTACCCAAGAGGCCCACGGTACCAATGGGCGTCAGGCGAATGATCCACCCCAGCACCTTGCGCACGATGTCGAGCAAGGACTGATTGAAGGCGAGAAATGGCGCGGCCTTATCGCCCACGTGCAAGGCCGCTGCGCCCACCGCGATGGCCACCACCACGATTTGCAGCACGTTGAAACCGATGGCGGTGCTGGCGGCGCCCTCTTCCAATGCGGTGCTGGCTTCGAGCCCCAGCGCATTGGCGGGCACCAGGCTGCGCAGAAAATCCAGCCAGCCGCCGCGCGTGGTGGGCGCTACCGCGGTGGCGGTATCGAGGCTAGCGTGTAGCCCAGGTTGCAGCACTAGCCCCAGCACGATGCCGATCAGCACGGCAATCAAGGCCGTGAGCGCAAACCAGAGCAAGGTGTTCCACACCAAACGCGCCGCATTGGCAAGCTGACGCAAATTGGCGATGGACGCCACCACCGCGGTGAACACCAGCACCGGCACCACGGCGCGCAGCAATTGCACAAAGGTAGCGCCGACGATGTGCAGCGTTTGCGCCAGCCAGTTGAGCGAGCCATCCGCCAACGCGCCCATCGCGCGTGCCACCAAGCCCAGCGCCACCCCCGCCAGCAAACCCACCAATACCTGCACGCCAAACGCCGAAAACGGCCAGCGCCGCGCACCCCTGGATGAAGCAGTCATGGCCAACCTCGTTGCGTGGCAATTTGACTAGACAGTATAAAGGCAGCGCTCAATGTTCGCGCGTGGCGAAAAACGTCAACTCCGGCCAGCGTTCTTCAGTGAGCGCCAGATTGACGCGAGTGGGCGCGAGATAGGTGAGATGGCCGCCGCCGTCGATGGCGAGGTTTTCATACGCCTTGCGCTTGAATTCCTCGAGCTTCGCCGCCTCGCCTTCCACCCAGCGCGCGGTATGCACATTGACCGGTTCGTAGAGGCAATCCACGCCGTATTCGTCCTTGAGGCGAAACGCCACCACCTCGAATTGCAGCACACCCACGGCGCCCACGATGAGATCGTTGTTCTTCTGCGGCATGAACACCTGCGTGGAGCCTTCTTCCGACAACTGCGTCAAACCCTTCTGCAACTGCTTGAGCTTGAGCGGATCCTTGAGGCGAATGCGGCGGAACAACTCCGGCGCAAAGTGCGGAATGCCGGTGAAATGCAGATCCTCGCCCGTGGTGAAGGCATCACCAATCTGAATCGTGCCATGGTTGTGCAAGCCCACGATGTCGCCCGCCACGGCATATTCGGCTTGTTCGCGGTCGCCCGCGATGAAAGTTACCGCGTCGCTCACGCGCACATCCTTGCCCAGGCGCACATGGCGCATCTTCATGCCTTGCTCATAAGCGCCGGAACAAATGCGCATGAAGGCAATGCGATCGCGGTGCTTGGGATCCATGTTTGCCTGAATTTTGAACACGAAGCCGGTAAACGCTGGTTCCAGCGGTTCCACCACGCGCGTATGCGTGGCACGCGGCTGCGGCGCAGGCGCCCATTCAACAAAATCGTTGAGCATTTCTTCCACGCCGAAATTACCCAGCGCAGTGCCGAAAAATACCGGCGTTTGCAAGCCCGCGAGATACGCCTCGTGGTCGAAGCGATGGCTAGCGCCACGCACCAAGTCGATTTCCATGCGGAAATCCTCGGCATAAGCGCCGAGATAGTGCGTAACCGCCTCACTGTCGAGCCCTTGGATTTTCTTCACCACCCGGATCTCGTCCGCGTATTCGCGTTCAAAAACGTGCACGGTGTCGGTGTAGAGGTTATAGATGCCCTTGAATTCCTTGCCCATGCCCAGCGGCCAGTAGATCGGCGCGCATTGGATTTTCAGCACGTTCTCGATTTCATCGAGCAGTTCGATGCCTGCGCGGATGTCGCGGTCGAGCTTGTTGACGAAAGTAAGAATCGGCGTATCGCGCAGGCGGCACACGTCCATCAGCTTGATGGTGCGCTCTTCCACGCCCTTGGCGCCGTCGATCACCATCAACACGGAATCCACCGCGGTGAGCGTGCGGTAGGTGTCTTCGGAAAAATCTTCGTGACCCGGCGTGTCGAGCAGATTCACCACGCGCGCGCTGTAGGGGAACTGCATCACCGACGACGTAATCGAGATGCCGCGCTCCTGCTCCATGGTCATCCAATCGGAGGTGACATGCCGATCTGACTTCTTGCCCTTCACCGTGCCCGCTTTCTGAATGATGCGTCCGTACAACAGCAGCTTTTCAGTAATCGTGGTTTTGCCGGCATCAGGGTGCGAAATGATGGCGAAGGTGCGCCGGCGGCTGATGTCGCCGCCGAGGGAATCCGCTGCCATGGGAAAACTCCGGGGAGGTTGCGGTGACGCCCCAAGGGGCCTCAACAAAAGGCGCGGAGTATACCCGCTAAGCGCGAGGCGACCCAACCGGCAAACACGCCGCTTCAGGCAGCGCAAGCGCTATCCACGCGCAAAAACTGGCGGAACGCCCCCCTTGTACTATATTGAATCCTGTTCAAACCGCTCTCTTCGTTATTTCGGCACGATAATAACGCTTTGCGTTATTATCACAATACATTACCATCGCCTATGATCCTCTCCTTCAAATGCAAAGACACCGCAGCGTTGTTTCATCGTCAGCGCGTGAATAGGTTCGGCTACATCCAGGCTACGGCCAGACGCAAGCTGGAACAGTTGAACATGGCGGGCCATTTGGAGGATTTACGCATTCCGCCCGGCAATCGGCTGGAACCGCTGCTAAGAGATCGCAAAGGCCAGCACAGCATACGCATCAACGATCAATGGCGCGTGTGTTTCGTGTGGACGGGTACGGATGCCGAGGCAGTTGAAATTGTCGACTATCACTGACAGAGAATACGCATGACTCACAAACTTGCCCCCCTTCATCCAGGCGAAATTTTGCGTGAGGAATTTCTTATCCCGCTGGGCATCAGCAACTACCGCTTGGCCAAGGAAATCGGCGTGCCTGCGCAGCGGATCGGGGAAATCGTCGCAGGCCGCCGCGCCATCAGCGCCGATACCGATTTGCGCCTGTGCCGCTTCTTTGGCCTGAGCGAAGGGTACTGGCTGCGCGGCCAAGCGCGCTTCGATACTGAATCAGCCAAGGATGCCATCGCCTCGCAACTGGCAAAGATCAAGCCGTGGCAAGGCATTGCCGCGGCGTGATGCCGGCACGCCGTTTGGATACCTCGCCAACGCCGCCTTCGTGTGAAAACTTCTTTTTACTCGTTGCGCGCTCTCGCTAGAATTCCCGTTTCCGTAACGACTCTCGCGCTGATTCCATGCCTACGCTATACCCTGTAATTCTTTCCGGCGGCACCGGCTCCCGCTTATGGCCGCTGTCGCGGGCGGCCTATCCCAAGCAATTGCTGCCGCTTACCGGGCCGCTCACGATGTTGCAAGCCACCCTTGAGCGTGCGCGCCAACTTGCCGGGCCTCATTGCGACATACAGCCGCCGCTCTTGATCTGCAATCAGGAGCATCGTTTCTTGGTGCGGGAACAATGCCTGGCGTTGGGGGCTGTGCCCTGTGCCATCTACCTCGAACCCGAAGGACGCAACACCGCGCCCGCCATCGCGCTGGCGGCGCTGCATGTGAGCAGCATCAAAACCGATCCCGACGCCTTGCTGCTGGTGCTTCCCGCGGATCATGCCATTGCCGACCAAAACGCTTTTAACATGGCGGTAAACCATGCTAGCCAAGCCGCTCTGCTCGGCAAGCTGGTCACTTTCGGCATCACGCCCACTCGCGCGGAAACCGGCTATGGCTACATCAAAGCCGGCAAACCCTTGAGCGCAGGCAGCGTGGCGCTCGAGGTGGAGAGTTTCGTGGAAAAACCCGATGCAGCCACCGCGCAGCGCTATCTCGATTCTGGCGAGTACACCTGGAACAGCGGCATGTTTTTATTCAAGCCCGAACGCTACCTGGCAGAACTGCAAGAGCAGCAGCCTGATATCTTTGCCGCCGTTACCGCTGCTTGGCAGCAGCGCGCCGTCGATCTCGATTTCATTCGTCCCGAAACAGAAGCCTTTCAACGCTGCCCTGCGGATTCGATTGATTATGCCGTGATGCAAAACACCCCCGATGCCGCGGTAATACCGGCCGACATCGGCTGGAGCGATGTCGGTTCCTGGGACGCGCTGTGGGCGCTTACGGAAAAAGACGCCAGCGGCAATGTGTGCAATGGCGACGTATTCATCGCCGACACGCGCGGCAGTTATGTGCGCGCACAAAGCCGCTTCGTTTGCGTGCTTGGCCTCGATGATGTGGTGGTGGTGGAAACCCCCGACGCCGTGCTCGTCATGCCCAAGAGCAAGGCGCAAGCCGTCAAGCACGCCATCACCTACTGCGCCGACACCCAGCGCAACGAACATCTCGAGCACATCCGGGTGTACCGGCCCTGGGGCTGGTACGAAGCCATCGACAAGGCGGAGCGCTTTCAAGTGAAGCGCATCATGGTGAAGCCAGGCGAAAAACTCTCGCTGCAACTGCACCATCACCGCGCTGAACATTGGGTGGTGGTCAGCGGCACCGCCAAGGTGACGATCAACGCTGTCGAATCTCTGATCAGCGAAAACCAGAGCGCTTATATTCCGGTCGGGCATACGCATCGTTTGGAAAATCCCGGCAAAGTGCCGCTGCATCTCATCGAAGTGCAGTCCGGCAGTTATCTGGGCGAAGACGATATCGTCAGGCTCGAGGATACCTACGGGCGCCTCTGCTGAATCAGCGCTGCGCCTTCACCCACAATTCCAACTCCCGCAAGGCGGGCCCGAGTTGCACGATGTTGGGCACATGGCAGCGGCCGTCCACGCTGGTGAAGCGTTCGTCGCTGGAGCCAAGGGCGGCGAACAGCGCCGCGCCCAAACCGTAGGGCACCACCGGATCTTGCGTGCAGTGTATGGCGCGTACCGGCACCTT